>CALVRE010000037.1 GCA_944358455.1 uncultured Bacilli bacterium
TGATTCCTGTTACTAATTCTTTAATTGCTTCTGGCTGATCTCCACTCGGTTTATATGCAGAAACTAATTCAAATTTATTTTCTACCATAAAAGTCTTCCTTTCGGAATTATTTTATCATTATTTCTAGTATAAAACAAGGAAGCTTTAAGCTTCCTTGAGTTCTTCAAACATATCTTTTGTAGCACCACAAAGAGGACATGCCCAATCTTCTGGTAAATCTTCAAATTTTACTTCTTCTTTTGCATCATCATAGATATATCCACAAATGGTACAATGATATTTTTTCATACTCTTACTTCCTCCTTATCATTTACTTCTAATTTTTCTAATAATTTTTCGATTTCTTCTTCTTTTTCTTTATTATTTTTTAATTTTAATAATAATTCATGCGTATTACTACTTTGAGGTAACATATATCCAGCCTCACGAGCTAAATCTTCAGCCATAACTCTTTCTGAATGAATGAAAGTTTTATAGAGTCTTTTTTCTTCTTCAATCTCAGTTTTATCCAATAAATTTTTTAGATATCTGATTATTTCTACTTTTTCTCTTAATAAATGACTTAACGCTTTTATTACTTCAGGTTCCTTCTTTTTTTGCGGTGGCATTTTATTTGGTATCATCGTGATAGCATGTGATGGACAAGCCCTAGCACACGCTCCACAACCTATGCAAGTTTCAAAATCGATTTGACCTGTTTCATTATCGGCTGCTCCAGTAGGGCAGACAAATAAACACAAGCAATCTTTCGAACATAATTTTAAATTACGATAAGCATGTTCTTTCATATTATTTCACCTCTAATATTTTAAAGTTTGGAACCTTGCAAACAGGGCATACGGCTGGTGGTTCTTCCCCAATATAAATAAACCCACATATATCACACACCCATATTTTCGTATTTTTGAAATAATCAATTCCTTTTTTATTATAATTATCAATTATCATATTTATGAGACTAGTACTTTTACTGGCCCATGTAAGTACTCTTTTGGCGCCTCGATCTTCTAATTTTTCCAAAAGTTCTTTTTCTTCTTTTAAATCTTTCTCAACCAATTCTTTTACTTTTAAAAGATTACCTTCCTTCGATCTATCTTTACCCTCATAATAATTGGCGAGTTCCCGAAAAATTTCTTTTTCTTCTTCTAAGTATTGTTTTTCACAGCCTCTAGCTAAATTAGAACAAATAACAGATATTTCTAATGGTGATAGTTCATGTAAGTCATCGTCCATTTCTTCGTACATCATTTGTTCAACATCCATTTTTTTGTCCTCTTTCATTTCAACAAAAAGATTTTTTGGTGCACCACAAATGGGACACTTCCAATCTTCGGGCAAATCTTCAAATTTTACTTCTTCTTTCGCGTCATCATAGACATAGCCACAAATGGTACAACGATACTTCCTCATATTTTCTCCTTTCTTTTATTTTATTATATCATGTTCGATTAAAAAAATAAAAATATAAAATAGAATTTTTACACTTGAACTATGAAAAAACATAAATGCAAAAATCATGATTATCAGTAATTCTAATATTGTATCTTTTTATAATCATCTTATTGATTGATTCGATGGTTTCTTTTATTTTAGTCAAATGATATTTAAAATATTCACAAATTTAAATTTTTTATATTTCATTTTTCTTTATGCTAATAGAAAGCAATTTTTGTACCAAAACAAACATTTATAAACTAATATTTCCATATGATAGCTCTATTTTTTATATATAGTATAAAATTTAAAATAGAAAATAAAGAGAGTATTTAATAATCATTCATTTTAATTGTGCTCCGTTCTATCGTTTATCTAAAATACTCATATTTTTCAGAATAATGATAGATCATTATACAAAAAGCACTTCCATTTGGAAATGCTCAACTTTTACAAATCAAATTTTTGAATAATGTTTCTTCTAACTTCTTCCGACGTTTTTTCATTATTTTCATCAGTTGTAATCATCATTCCATCTTCTGTATAAGCATGTTCTCCATAAAATAAAATATTTAATGCCATTTTATTTAAGTCTATATTAATAAAATCTTTTAGATCATCTTTAGAAATCCATTTTACAATGTGTTTTGCATTCTCTTCTTCTGTGATGTTTTCATGTTTATCACTTATTAAATGTCCATATACAAAATTTAAATAGGCATAACGATTAACGCCTTTATACCCGGCATAGAAATGATTTACAGCGATAAAATTACTTACAAAATCTATTTCTACATCTTGATATCCAGTTTCTTCATAAACTTCACGAATACAAGCATCTTCAGGCGTTTCATTTTCTTCAATACCACCCATGACAAAACTTTTACAATTTCTTCCTTTTGCATCCTCACATAAATATTGATCTTCTTGATGATGCTTTATAATACCAACAACACTATATCTTCTTTTTGTTTCTTTATCTCCTCTTGGTGTTTCTTCTCCTTTACCATAGAAATATGGTGCAACAACTTGTTTGATTGGCAAGTGGTTTTCTTTTGCGTAGATATAATCTTCTTCTATATGTGCTGGAATAAAAAATCTTGTTTCTTCCCCTTCTTGCACAATCACTTCTAGCTTTTCATTTGTAATTGGATTTATTGCATAACCATCTATCGGATCTTCAACAATTAGTGCAGTAGCTCCATATACTAATTCTGGCTTTTCAACTCCCACTTTTACAACCTCGCCATTACTTAACGTTACATTCATTTTATACTTCATATTATCCCTCCTTAATATGTTGCAATTTTGAAAATGTGATTCTTATCAAACTGGATATCATTATTATCATTATGTTTTATTTTATCATAAATATCCCAATAAGTAACTGTAATCATATCTTTACTTTTAAAACCTAATTGTTTTGAAAGGTTTCTTATTTCTTTATCATCTCCTTTTATTTCCAAATAAATTCCAAATGGTAATTCATCAATAGATATTTCTATATGATTCCACCTAAAATACAAACGATATTTTTCCATAATAATTTTGTTTGTAAGGCCTATACGTGATAATATATATTCCATTTTTTCAATATCATCAATTTCTATTTCTGTTGCATATCTTTCTAATAAAGTATTATCATTTTTTCTTGTTTTCTCTTTCAATGTAAGTACATTTCGTAAACCACTTTTTGTCCTTATAAATATTCCATGATCAAACAAGTAATGATCAACAGTATCATACCTAATAGTTTTTTCAAAAAAACCACCAATAAAAACAGCTTCTAATTGAATTAGCTTTTTTGATAGTGCATCAAAATTTTCAATTTTATATTTCACTTGTTTTTGAATTGTTTTCATCATTTTTTATCGCTTCCTTACATGAACTAATATATATATGTTCAAAAAATTTAGGATCTTCTAAATCTAATTCATCCTTTTTATAAACTTTGTTAATTAATAAAACATAATCTAATATATTAATGACACTTTTACTTTTAGGATAAATTCCTAAAATAATTGGAATACCTCCCATTTCTTCTACCACTTTTTTTATATATAACACTGTTTTGCCAGAATATACACTATCTAGAATTAATATTCGGCGTCCACATATATCTTTAGCATATAATTTATGAATATTTGGTTTACTTTGATCAATATGTACTTCCCAAAACATGACTTTTTGATAATTATTTTTATTCATAAATAAATTGATGAATTTATAACATCCATAGGGAATAAATAACATAATATCATATTCTAAATCTTCTAATATACTTGTATCTATTTGATAGTGTTCAGAAGAAATATATATGGGTCTTACTATAGAATTTTTTTTTATTAGAGTTTCATAAAAACTTAAAATCTTTGGATCATTTTCTATTTTTTTAATATACATTTTATTTTTTGAAATTTGTTTTTTACTCAAAAGATAAAAGTCTTTGTAATCCTCTTGATTCATAAATTCAACTAACATATCTTCCTTCAAGTGATATAAACGCAGATCTACTCCTTCTATCTTAATTTCTGCTTCTAAAATTGGACTACAAGACACATGAAAAGAAAAATTTTTATAATACACTTCATTATTTCTTAACACATGATAAATATAATCTTCCAACTTATTTTTTTTCTTTAATTTTTTCAAAAAGTTAAAATAAGCCAAATTTAAAATGATATTTTTATACTGCTCTATCTTTTTACATTCTGTAATATCACAAATAGTAACTGAAGGGGGGATTACTCGATATCCAGCACTACATGTGTTAAAATTCCAACCTAATTTTTTTAGCTCGTAAAGTTCATCTAAATTTTCCGTATAATAAACAACACCAGATCTTGAATATTCAACAAATTTAACATTATTTTGAAAAATTTGTTGAGCATCGATCTTCATATAACTCATTTATTATGCTAGATCTGCTACTTAAAGAACAAAATATAGGTTTAAAATGATACTTTAAGTAGATATCTACTAGCTGATTGGAAAAATCTAAAACATCTTCAAAATCCGGGGATGGTTTATTTTGAAATGGTGTATTATTTTTAGGTTGAAAAACACTATAATCGGCTACTATTCCTTTATAAGCCAGTCTTTGAATTTCCTCTAACATTTGCTTTTTATCTTGCAGTCCAAACACAAAATTACTTCTTACATTCCCGAAACCAAATACAGATACAGCCTCAATTAATTTATTGACAAATAAATCATACTTCATCTTGCCTGGACAAGTGTCTTCAAAAAGTTCTTTATTGGCAACTTCTAAGTTATATTGAACTTGTTTGATTCCTAGTTTCTTTATTCTTTTTAATCTTTCTAAAGTATCATGAGGAGCAATGTTTAAATAAGAATCAAATTCATCTAAATTTAAATAGTTTGATATAGACAGTAAAGTATCTTCAGCAACATCCCATACATCTTTGATTGTTGGCAAATTGCCTGCCATAAAAAACAAATGTTTATGTGGGAACAATTGATGCTCTAATAGTTGAGTAATTGAATATTTAATTCCCTTCAAATAATGTTCTTTAGAAGCATTCCACCATTTGTTGACATTATTATAATAATTTTTTAAATTATTTACAGTTGGTTTGATTACCATATCTTTTTTTTTCTTTGGATGTAAATCACAAAACTTACAGGCCTTTCCACAATTCCAATTATAACAACCCTCAAAAAATAAAATAGAAATACGGTCAAGTCCAATTACATCTACATAATCGCCAATTGTACCACTTATACTTTCATCTATTTTTTGTTCTAGAATTTCATAATTTGGAACTAAAGAAACTATTATATTTATTTTCTCATTATTTTTATATAGAAAAAAATGATCTTCTTCCAAACGTATTTCAATAGAAGAATGTTCATTATATCGTAATTTACAAATACTTTGACGAATACCGCTTGTTAATAAAATTTCAGAAGGTAATATATTCTTTTCATGAGCTAGATCATATACTGCACCTTTTACAATCGTAGGTTTTACTTTTATATGTTTTGTTTTAAAATGTTTGATATTGGAGTATGAAGTAAATAAATCAATGGGGTAGAAACAAACCCCTTCTCTTAATAAATCAATTTTTGTTTCTGTTATAACTGAATTGTTTTTCATATATTTTTTCCTTTCTATTTACGAAGTCTAAATAACAACGACTAATAATTTCTTCTACTTCAGGGATTGACAAATGAGTAGTATCTAGATATAAATCATAATACATTGGGTTTGTAATATCAACTTGATAGATATCTAAAAAACGCATTCTTGATTTTTCGAATCTCGTACAAGTACCTTCTAATGCCTTCTGATAATTTTCGTAGTGTTCAGAATTTCTTTTTTGATCTTGTAAAATTCTTCTTGCACCTTCTTTTTCTTCTACATATAAATAAACTTTAAATGAATCTGGAATAAAATACCATGCCATTCTCGAAACAAATAATAAATGGTCTTTCCTTTCTGACAAAAGCATTGCTTCTTGATCTATTAAATAATCTACTTCTTTATGTTCTTTTAAATAGTCATTAAACTCATTAATTGTCATCTGGTGTTTTTGAGCAAATGTTCGCATTAAATCACCAGAAGCATATATTGTAAGACCAAATCGATTTGCCAATAATTTACCTATAGTGCTTTTACCTGATCCTAAATTTCCAGATATCGTTATAATATTTTTCATATCGCATTCTCCTTCTATAATACTTATACTGTAAAATTAAAGAAACATTAAAATATTTCTAAATAAATATTTCTTTCAATATCACTATATTATAAGCAAATTCAAAAGTAAACTATCATTTATTTATAGTTAATATGAGTTTTTTTTATTATAATTTTCTTATATAAAACAATAACCAAATATTATTATAATTATAACTTATAAGCAAACAAAAAAGAGTTATACACGATATCTCTCTTTTAATACTTTTATCATTAATTCATTGACAGAGTTACAGTGAATTGCTCTTTCATCAATAAATGAAATGCTATTAAAATTGTGAACTTGAATAACTGAAATACCACTGTTAATAGTGGCATCAATTCCTCTCTTAGAATCCTCAATAACCAAACAATTTGCAGGATTAACATTTAATTGATGAATGGCCATATTATAAGCATCTGGAGAAGGTTTTAAATCGATAACATCTTTTAATATTTCCAAATAATAACGTCTACAGGTTGTTACAAGCGCTACTGATAAACCTATTTCCTTTAATTTCCATTTGATTCATTAATTAAAATTAATAATAGACTATTATTTTCTTTAAAATTTGTATGATTAATTAAAGCAGTGTGTTCTAGATAAACATTATTTTTCTTTAGAGTACTTAATAAAGAGTCATTATTTGAAACATATAGTATATTATTTACTATCAATCCCATTTTATTGAAAAAACATTTTACAAAATTAGGATTTACTTTAGTTACAAACAATTTTTCATAAGAAATTTGTTTCAACAATTCCATTGTTACTAATAATTCATTATTTGTAAAAATTAAGTTATCCAAATAATCAATGATTAATTTATCAAAATTTATATCCAATTGCTTATTGTTTTTATATTCACCCCAAGTAATATGATTTCCTAACATTTCTGCCATTTGCTCTTTGTACTGTTTATAAAATTCTTTTTCATATTTCAATAGCTTTCCATCTAAATTGATACATAAATAATTAATACTTTTTCCCTTTGTTATTTTAGTCAACTTATGTTTTGCAACGATATCGCGATATGGTTCTGTTGCTTCTCTTAATTTCAAACTATTAAATTTTGCTACAAAATTTTCTAATTCTTTCTTAATTTCCTTTTTACTTACTTTATTTTGATCGGCTAAAATTTCAAATTCAACAAAACCACCTATTTCTGGTAAAGTATCTATCATAATACTATATTGATAACAATCATTTTCAAGACTATATGTAATTCTTTTTTTTTCTACCTCCACATAGCTATAATACCCTAAGGAAGAGAATAAACTGATATAATTTTCATAATTTTCTATATTCGCATTAATATTATTTTCTAACTTGCAATATTGTCCCAATAAGGAATCAGATTTCCCTTTATATGTGATCTCCATATATTCATTATTCTTTTTTCGAATACGTAAACACGTTCTATTTTTTATATATTTACTATATATATCTGTAAAATATTCATCCGTTTCCAATGTTTCTTTCGTTTTTTTAAAGCCACTTTCTGTAGCTAAAGCAATTAATTTTTCTGGTTCCATACAATAATATTTTTCTTCTGTTTCAATTTTCATATTTATCATCCTTTTTTGTAATTTTTGCAATTTTATAAGTTCCTAGAATATTTGTAAATGTATAATATTCAATATATTTCTTTTTAAATTTATCATTAATTAAATTTGTAAACTGTTCTTCGTTCAAATAACAACTACCAACATCTTTTAAAAATTTTGTATACAAATATTTATTTAAAAATTGTGGTAATCCTTTATATTCTTTTGGATTCATGATTTCTACAATAATAATTGTGTTGGAAATAGTATCTAAAAAATCTAACATGTTATTAATGTTTGTAATGTTATTCATATGATGTAACGTATTTTTACAAAAACTAACATCATAACTTTCTCTTTTTATTCTATTTAATTCTACATTATCATTCGTATAAATAATATTTTTTCGACGATCTAAATTTAAATAATTCAAACAAATATCGTTTCCAACAATTGTTTTATATTTCTTTTTTTTAGCAATCACAAAAATATCAGAACTATCTCCACAAGAAACATCAATTACAGAATGTCCCTTTGGTAATAGTTGATATAATAAATCATGAAACTCTTGTTTTCGACGACGCTTTTTTGTAAAAATATATCGCTTTAAAATTTTTTCATGAAAACGATAACGATTAATATACTTTTGTGACATACTAATTTCTTTTTTTACATTTTCTGATACAAACAATGTAGAATAATTATTTTTATGATATGTAATTAACGATAGATAGTTGTCCGTAATTTTAGATGAATTAATTTTATTAACAAGATTCATAGCAATTTCTGTCTTGAATGCAATTATTAATGTGTTTTCACAATAACAAACTGGATAAAAATTGGTTATTTCTAGATGATAGTATTCATTTAATTCTTTTATTTTATCTAAAATATCTACTTCTGCATTTTCCTTGGTAATTGAATGATCTAAATAATAATAATTATATTTTTCATCATAGATTAAAAACATAATCTGAGCATCAGTCAACATTAAATTCAATGTTTTTAAATTATATTTTTCTTTATAAAATTTATAAGTATTATATTTCATTACTAATTTCTTCCTTTATAAATAATTTAGCAGCTTTTGTTAAATATGAATTTATATAAACCAAATTAATTTCCATCTTTGGGAGTTCCTCTTTTAATTTAATTCTCTCTAAAATATTTGAATCAATCAAGTACTGTATTGCAGATTCCACGACATATCCCACACCTAAATTTCTTCTGGTAGCTTCAATAATTAGTTCTTCGGTTTCAAATTCCAATATTGGATTTAATACAACCCCACTTCTTTCACAACAAATATTTAAGTTTTTGCGAAGAGAACTTCGCGATGCAGGTAAAATAAGACTTTCTTTTTTCAACGACTTAAGACTTTCAATATTATGGATATTATAAACAGATTTTACAAAACATGTATTTAAAGAACAAATAGTCTCAATCTTCACATTATTATAAACAGTGTCAATAGGTGAGGAATCTACCACAAAATCGATTTTACGTTCCTCTAAACGTTCAATCAATAAGTTTGTCGACATATCAACAAGTTCAATTATCATCTTAGGATGATTTGCTCTAAAACTAGCAATTTTATCCATCAAATAATTTCTTACTATATGTGACTGTACACCAATCACAATTTTTCCCTCTTCTATGTCATTCATTGATATCATAGCACGTTCACAAGATAATAATAAATCCTTTGTTTTTTGCAAATATCTATATAATGTTTCACCAGATGGTGTTAGTGTTATTCCTTTATTTGCTCGATAAAATAATTGAATTCCTAAATCTTCTTCTAACTTTGACATACTTTTGCTAATAGCCGGTTGTGATATAAATAATTTGTTAGACGCATCTAAAAAACTTTTTGAATTGGCAACTTCTAAAAAAATCTTTAAAGAATTCAAATTAATATTATTCATAGGCATCACCTACGGTTATTATATTAATAGTTTGTTATAAAGTCAAGTTAAAATATTTTATATTTAGTATAACTTTTTGTTATACTAAATATATTTATAAAATATGTACTACTTTCATTATCATTCAATATTATCTTTCAAAAATATAATATATCCCTTTATATTTTCGAATTTACTATCAAATTATATTAAAGAAACATTTAAAATTCAACCAATTATATGCAAATATAGTTCCATTATAAATAAGTAATAATTAATCTTATAAAAATCTCTTTTAATACTTAAAGACTTCAAAAATTATTCATATCTTTTTTATATGAAATTAGAAAATAAGCCTTTTATAGATGATTAGATAAAACTATTTATTAATAATATTACATTCATATCATCTACTTTTCTGATATTTTTTGTTGTTTAATTTTTTTTAATTCTATTATATATGCTTTTTTAAACAGATTTTTAATTGGGATATCAAGCAGAATTGTTCAATCTTCAGGTAAATCTACAAATTTTATTGTATTCCACTGTGGTCTATAGTTAAAAAGGCAAATAAAAAAGTAGTTTTTCTAACTACTTTTGTTTCTTTTCAATTTTAAAAATCACTTGATACATATCTTCAAAATCAAATTCATCAACATCTACAACAAAGCCAAATTTTTCGATCGTATCTGCACAATTACGAATCGTATTAATTACCGTTTTTAGATCTCCTGCTACATAAGTATTTGTTGGAGCAGAGGTAATAGGTTGTTGAACCGTTGGTTCTGTTTCTAACTCAAAGCTATAATCAGGAATTGTTGTTTCTGGTATACTTTGCTTATTTAAATCTAATGTTTCCCCAGTTGACGATGAAATTGGTGAATTATCTAAAGTAAACGTTTCAATCGAACGATCTTGAGAAGGTACTTGTGTATCAATACTTGGTGTTACAACTGAATGATCAACTGTATTATTTTCAACCGGCGTTTCTTCGACATTATTTGCAGGTCCAACAGGTGTTGTTTCTGGTGTCGTTAAGATTGGTTCGGTATTAAATCCACCAAAATCAAATCCCGTAGAAGGTACTGGTTCCACTTTTTCTTGATCCTCATCGGCATTTAATAAATTGAAAAATTTACCAGGTCTAAGATCCAAATCTTCTTCAACCGGCTCTTCTGGTTTAGCAGGCGCTGGAGCTATTTCAGATGGTTCCAATAAATTATCGATATTAGCAGTTGGTTTTTCTTGATAAATATCAGTTGCAGTTTCTTCTATTTTATTGATATCCATAAATCCTGGATTAACTGTTTGTTGTTCTGTTGGTACATCGTCAATAATAGATGTATCTGGAATATTGAATGAATTAATATTTTCTTGTTTCATAGGTTCCTCCTTAATTGGAACAGCTGGATCATCCATACTAAAGACCTCAATTTCATTATTCTTAGGAGTTGATTCTTTCTTATCGACTGCTTTTTTTGGTGTTATTCCTAATATTTTATTGATTTCTTCATCTGTTTTACGAACCGTTAAACGTTTTTCAATAATTTTATGAAGTAATTCTTTTTGTTCAGGTTGACTAATTTTTAATAAAGAACGGGCATGTCTTTCCGAAATTTTTTCGTCTAGTAATGCTTCTTGTACCTCTTCATCTAAATTTAATAGTCGAAGTTTATTAGCAATTGTCGATTGATCTTTTCCTAATTTATCAGCTAATTGATTTTGAGTCAAATAACCCATATCTAAAATCTTTTTATATGATACAGCTTCTTCAATTGGTGTTAGATCTTGACGTTGCACATTTTCAATTAAAGCAACTTCAGCACTTTCTTTATCGTCTAAGTCTGTAACGATAGCTGGGATTGTATTCTTTCCAGCAACCATACTCGCTTTATAACGACGTTCTCCCGCAATAATTTCATATTTATCAGCAATTGGTCTTACCACAATTGGTTGAATGACACCGTGTTCTTTAATTGACTCAGCTAATTCGTTAATTGCCTCTTCATCAAAACGAATTCGTGGTTGAAAACGGTTAGGTAAAATATCATCCAAATTCAGTTCGACTACTTTCTTTTCTTCTTTCATATTATCCCCTTCCTTATTCTTTCTAGTATTATGATACTATACTTTGGGAAATATTACAATTATTTTTGGGAAATATTTTAAAAAAAATAAAAAGAAGTATCTTAAGAAAGAGGCTTCTTTTTAATATCTGAAAATTTACGTGGATATTTACAATTGGTTACATGTTCTTTTTTTATTAACAAAATCGTACGCTTGCTATTCTCAATAGGTAAAAAGAACTCTTTTTCAAGTGTAATGGAAGAGCCTAATAAACGTAAAGCGCCTTGTGATTCCAATATTTCCCGGGAAATATTTGCTTTCATCGGAACAAAATATTTTCCGACTTTCACAAGAGGAATGCAATACTCTAACAATACATTTAATGGGGCTACAGCACGAGCTGTCACAACATCAAAACATTCACGATTTGTTCGTGCATATTCCTCGGCACGAGCATGAATAATTTCAATGTTTGTTAACTTTAAGTTATTTACTACTTCTTCTAAAAAATGAATTCTTTTCTGTAAAGAGTCGATCAATGTAATCTTTAAATTGGGAAATAATATCTTTAAAACCATTCCTGGAAATCCAGCACCGGTACCAATATCGCATAACGTTGTCTCTTCATTCAAATCGATCACAGTATTTAGGGTTGCACTATCGTAAAAATGCTTTAAATACACTTGTTCTTTCTCTGTGATTCCTGTCAAATTTATTCGCTCATTCCAACTAATTAATAATTGATAATATTGTTCCAATTGTTCTAATTGAAGTTCTGTTGGTACGATCCCAATTTCCTTTAATGCCGCTATAAATTCTTTTTCACTCATGGACATGCTCCTTTTTTAAATGAATCATCAAAATAGAAATATCAGCCGGATTTACACCACTAATTCTTAAAGCTTGACCAATTGATGTTGGTCTTACTTCTTTTAATTTTTGTTTTGCTTCACTAGCTAAATTGTGAATTTGATCATAATCGATTGTTTCTGGTATCTTTTTTGATTCGAGGGAAATCATTTTTTCCGCTTCGCGATTTGCTTTTACAATATATCCTTCATATTTATCATTGATTTCAACTTGTTCTTTTACTTCATTTTCATATGGTATTTCTACAAAATGTTCGATATGGTTCATATGAATTTCAGGTCGTTTTAAGAAATCATATAGAGAAAGACCATCTTTGATTAGTGAAGTAGGAATCGTTTTCAAATAGTCTAATACTTCTTTCACCGGAGTAATTTTAGTATTCTTTAATAAAGATTCTAATTCTTCGATTTGTTTCTTTTTTTGAACCAATCTTTGATAGCGTACTTCATCTATCAAGCCAACTTGATATCCATATTCACGTAATCGTAAATCAGCATTATCATGTCTCAATAATAAACGATATTCTGCTCGTGACGTCAGTAGGCGATAAGGATCTTGAACTCCTTTCGTTACTAAATCATCGATAAGAACACCTATATATGCCTCATTTCTTTTTAAAATAAGAGGATTTTTTCCTTCCAATTTTAATGCCGCATTAATTCCGGCGATGAGGCCTTGTCCAGCTGCTTCTTCATAACCACTTGTTCCATTAATCTGACCTGCTGTATAAAGATTTTCAATGATTTTGGTTTCCAATGTTTGTTTTAACTGTGTTGGATAGATAGCATCATATTCGATCGCATACGCGTATTTCAAAATTTTAGCGTGTTCTAATCCTGGAAGGCTATGTACCATTTCCTCTTGTACATCGTATGGCATACTTGTAGAAAAGCCTTGTACATAAATATCATCATAGAAAAGACTTTCTGGTTCCAAAAATAGTTGATGTCTTTCTTTATCAGCAAAGCGTACAATTTTATCTTCGATGGATGGACAATAACGTGGTCCAACTCCTGTTACATCATCTAGTCCTCCATACATACTAGCTTTGTGTAAATTTCTTCTTATGATTTCATGTGTTTGTGGAGTTGTATAAATCAAATGACAAGAAACTTGATCTTCAATATTATAATGAGGAGGATAATCAAAACTAAAAGTACGATATACAGAATCTCCGAATTCTTCTTTTGTTTGACTATAATCAATCGTATGTTTATCAATACGTTGTGGTGTTCCTGTTTTTAGACGAATGATTTTAAATCCTAATTTTCTTAGATTATCGCTTAGAAATTGACTTGGTTTTTCACCATGAGGACCTTCTCTGCGACGAGTATCACCTACCATGATATCTGCTTTTAGATAGGTTCCGGTTGTTAAAATTACAGCTTTTGATTGGATTTTGGTTCTATCTTCCAAAATAATTCCTTTCGCAATATGATCCTCGATCATTAAATCTTCCACCATTGCTTCTAATAACTCAAGATTTTTTGTACTTTGAAGTGTTTTTAGCATCTCTTTTGGATAAGTAACTTTATCGGCCTGAGCTCGTAAAGCTTGAACAGCTGGTCCTTTTTTATAATTTAACATCTTAATTTGAATATGGGATTTATCGGCATTATTTCCCATTTCACCACCTAAAGCATCAATTTCTCGTACAACGATTCCTTTCGCACTTCCTCCAATCGATGGGTTACATGGCATATCAGCTATATTTTTAATATTTCCCGTAACTAATAATGTTTTATGTCCCATTCGAGCGGCAGCGAGTGCTGCTTCACATCCAGCATGTCCTCCTCCAACGACAATAATTTCATATTTCATGATAACACCTCCTTTTTGACTTTACTATTATACTATCATTTTTTATCGATGACAACAAAAATAATGTGACGAAAATGTAATTTGATAATCATGTTAAGAGATGGTAGAATGGAATAGAAAGAGCTTATTTTTGCATAATATGTTCTAGTAGAGAAATGAGTTGTTAGTAGTGAAATCAGAAAAACATTTTTTTGTTAAATTAATTTGGGTTTTTGTTATAGGATGTTTCCTAGGATGTCTTATGGAAACCATTTTGTGCTTTATTCAAAGAGGTCATTTTGAAAGTAGACAAGGATTAATTTATGGTCCTTTTACACCTGTTTATGGATTTGGAGCAGTACTTTATACTTTCATTGTCACTAAATTTAAAGATAAACGAATTGTTTTCTTCGTTTCGATGGCGAGTGGGGGAGCCTTTGAATATTTAGCATCAGCATTCCAAGAAATTGTTTTTGGAACGATTTCTTGGGATTATAGCGAATATTTTTTGAATATAGGTGGAAGAACTAGTTTATTTCATATGATCTGTTGGGGATTGCTAGGATTATTATTCGCAAGTTATATTTATCCCTTTATTTCAAAAGGAATCGATCACTTTTATTCCAAATTACTTATTATCATTACTTGGATTTTAGCCATTTTCATGATTTTTAATATGATTATTTCGACGATGGCGGGAATTCGGCAAGATCAACGTGTCAAAGGAATTAAAGCAACCAATCCTATTCAAACTTTCCTTGATACCTATTATCCTGATGAATTTATGGATATGATTTACCCTAATAAAAAAATTATTCGAAAAAATAAGTAAAAAGAGATGATATAACATCTCTTTTTATTTTCCTAAACAGAATTGACTAAACAATTGATCAATTAATTCTTCCTCGTAAGTTTCACCAATAATAGATCCAAGAGAAGTCCAAATAGCTTTAATATCAATTTCAATCATATCGATTGGCATATTATTTTCAATTCCTGCTTTTACATCTTCTAATGATTTCAAAGCATCTTTTAAAATGGCAATACTTCTCGCATTCGTCAAATAAGTTAAATCATTCGTTTCCAATTCCTCTAAATGAAACAATTCTTTTATTTTATCTTTTAATTCCATAATTCCTTCTTCTGTTAAAGCACTCATCATGATCAAATGATCTTGTGGTAACTGATTTAAATCTAATCGATTCTCCAAATCAATTTTATTGACCACGATAATATAATTTTTGTCTTTTAATTTTTCCAATATTTCATAATCATCAGAAGTAAGCTCTTCGTTATTATTTAAAACAAACAAAATTAAATCAGAGTGATCGATCAAATCGTAACTTTTCTGAACACCAATTTGTTCGACAATATCTTTCGTCTTACGAATACCAGCTGTATCTAAAATATTTAAAATAATACCATCAATAACAATCGTTCCTTCAACTGTATCACGAGTTGTGCCTTCAATATTCGTTACAATCGCTTTTTCTTCTCCTAAAAGGCGGTTTAGAATACTACTTTTTCCCACATTTGGTCTTCCAATAATGGAAGTTTTAATTCCTTCCTTAATAAGTTTTCCATTTTCACTTTCTTTTAAGATATGCTTCATATCTTCTTCGACTTCAGATAAAAAAGGGATTACTTTTTGATTCGTCAGTTCTTCAACATCCTCATATTCAGGATAATCAATATTTACTTCGATATTCGCCAGTACTTGAATTATTTTCTCACGTAAATCATGAATCAAATGTGATACTTTACCTCCTAATTGATTAATCGCTAATTCTCTGGATTTTTCCGTTTTAGCATTAATTAAATCAATAATTCCTTCCGCATTGATCAAATCAATTCTACCATTCAAAAAGGCTCGCTTTGTAAATTCACCTGGTTCAGCTAGACGACACCCATGCGTAAGTAATAATTCCAATACTTTATTAGTTGTAGCAATTCCACCATGACAATTTATTTCTACTACATCTTCTACCGTAAAAGTCTTCGGAGCTTTCATAACCGTTACCAATACTTCGTCGATGACTTTTTCACCATCCACAATATGACCATAATGAATGGTATGTGTTGGCACTTTTTGTAGATCTTTTCCCCGAAAAACAGAATTCGCGATAGTGATGGCAGATTCCCCACTTATTCTTATAATCGATATCGCTCCAACCCCTAAAGCAGTCGATATCGCCGCAATCGTATCGTTCATTTTGATCAACTTCTTCCTTTTATAATTCCTGATAATCCAACATATTTATATAGTTTGTTTGGCTCTTTAAACACCTCTAAAGAAACATATTTATCGACAACTGTAATAATCCAACTTTCCAAATAACGTGGTGGTAATAAGGTAAGAGGAAACATGTGCTCTTTAATAATATCCGCTACTTTAGCATTCACATCATCTGGGAAATATTTTTTAGCATTTGCAAGAGCTTGACTAGCATGAATAAAACCATGTTTTTTTCTTAATTTACATTTCTTATTGATATTTAATTGCCAATCTTCGTAATAAAAATCATGTAATAATCCACCAATAGCAGCACTTACATAATCAACATGCATGGTTTTTGCTATTTTATAAGATAGCATTGATACCATTAAAGAATGCGTATAGACAGATCGATTTTCATGATGATGAAATTCTTTTCTTCTTTGAAATTCTGGATGTTGTAAGATATGTTCCACGATCTTATAATACTCTGTATCCATATTTTTATATAGCTTTTTTAACTCTTTTTCTTCATTCATTTTTATTCCCCTTTATGGCTGTATTGTACTATTTTTAATTATTGAAGTCAAATAAAAAAGACCTTAGTCTTTTTTATAACGAATCACAACATAGCGATGTGGAGCAGAGCCATAACTTTCTGTTTCCAATTCTGCATATTCTGCAATTACAGTATGAACAACTCGACGATCATAAGAATTCATCGGATCTAATTTCACTTCTATTTTTGATTTTAATACATCTTTAGCAATCTTTTTAATTTCATATTCTAAATTTTTTTGTTTTTTAGCTTTATAATTTGAAGCATCTAATACGATTTTAATGGGAAAATCGGTTTGAATATTAACAGACTGACGAATTAAAACTTGTAGTGCGTTTAAAGTCCTTCCATCTTTTCCTATCAAAATAGCATTGTGATCAGACGCAAGTAGTATATTGATGACCCCATCTTGTTCTTTAATTTCACTATGAATATCAATATTCATTCCTTGGGAAATATTTTTTAGATAATCACGAATATAATCAATCACATCTTGTTTCTTCAATGCTTCAATCACTTGTTTTTTGGACTTGAAAAGTTTTGCCTCTGTTTCGGTATAACGAATATATAAATCATCTTCTCTAACATTTAAGTCAGATAAACATTTTTGTAAGGCATCTTCCTTTGTCTTTTCTTCATATCTATTTATTGTTAACATGTTTCTTTCTCCTTTTTACAACTAAATTTTGAACAATCGTAAAGGTACTATTCGTAATCCAATATAATGCAAGTCCTGTTGATAAAGTTACCGATGCTACTCCAAACATTACAACCGAAATATTGCTCATCATCTTCATTTGAGAAGCTTGATCTTTATTCATGGAAGCAGTACTGTTCAATTTAAATGAGAAATAACTTGTTAAAACAACTAATATAATAAAGATAATATAAATAAAGTTTCCATGACTGATTGCTGTCATTGGAGTCGTTCCTAATTGAAAACCAAGGAATGTTTCTTCAAAAATAACTGGTAATCGATTCAATGCTTCATAGAAAGCAAAGAACAATGGAATTTGAATAAAAGCAAATAAGCAACCTGACATCGGATTAATATTATATTTTTTATAAATCATCATCATCTCTTGACTTTTTTGCATCATACTTTCTTGATCTTGACGATTTTTGTATTTTTTCTCAAGCTTTTCTAATTCTGGTTGTGCCAATTTCATGTTTTCTGATTGCATTGCTGTCTTTTTTGTAAAAGTAACTGTCACAAGACGAATTAATAGGGTAGCTGCAATAATTGCTAATCCATAATTCTTCAAAACTTTTCCTAATTGAATAATCAACCACGCTAGGGGTTTCACAAATATCGTTTCCCAAATACCTTCATAACCACCATCAGTAATACTGAATGTCTCACATTTTGATAGTTCATTGATATTAACAATACTATCGATTTTTTTATCGTATTGAGATTGTGTTATTTCGTTTTCTTCTAACTGTTTATTTAAATCCTCAATTAACTTTTCTCTCGTTTCTTCATAGATTTTACGTGTTTCTTCTGATTCTGGTTGACATAAAATATTGTTTGGCAAGTTTTGGCCAGTTTCTTGATTTTGAACAGACTTATTATCTGCGTCTTTTAAATATGTTGTACAACCAGTTAAACTCAGTACTGCTAAACAGATAACACCAATCTTTAATAATTTACTGGTATTCTTATTTTTCATCACATTTCTCCTTTATAATTTCTAAATTCTCAACCAATTTTAACAAATCTGTTCGCATATCCTGAAAGGACTGCTCTAAAACGGTCTTCTTTACCATTATAATACAATTAAAGCCATTTTGGTAGTTTTTTTCGTCAAGAATACTCTTTATTTGTCTTTTTAAACGATTTCTTGTAACAGCATTCCCAATTTTTTTGCCAATCGAAAAACCAAAGTGATAAATCGGATCATCGATTCTCTCTAAATATATGATGAAATTATGATACTTATAAGGTTTTATATTACGAATAATTCGATTATAATCTTCATTTTTTTTAATAATATTTATTTTTTTCATGATAATCCCTCATTTTCATGTAAAAAAACCACTGAATGATCAGTGGTGTCTCTTTTTAGTGAGCTAAAACTTTACGTCCTTTTCTTCTTCTTCTTGCAACAATTTTAGTATCCATACGAGCTAAAAAGCCTTGTTTTTTACTTTTTTTTCTATTATTTGGTTGAAAAGTTCTTTTCATACGACACCTCCCGAATTGATTTTTTCGCTTTGCTTAAATAATTATATAGATAAATTCTTTGTTTGTCAAACAATATTCCATTTTTTTTAGAAAAAGTACTATTTTCCACATAATTGTGGAAAAAAACAAGAAAAAGAAAATACATTTTTTTATCCACAAATGAAATTTTGATGATTTTTTCTTTCCACAAAGTTTTCCTCATTCTCTTTTCTTGTTAAATATGGCACTTTTTGTGTTTTGCACACAAATGTGGAAAACCAATTCACATTATTGGAGTTATGTGGATTTCATTATCCACTTTTCTGTGTAAAAGTATTATTTTGATAGATTTTTTCAATTTTTTCTATGTGGAAAAATATGTGAATTGTTTTTTTTCCACAGAAATTACTAATTTTCCTTTGATTTTTAGGAAAAATATTGTAAAATAATGGTGTCATTTGTAAAGTGGGGTGTTTTATGGATGGATAATAATCATATTTGGGATTCATTTCTCTTGAAAATAAAAGAAAATTTATCTCCGATGTCCTTTGACACCTGGTTTGCAGAAACAAAATTATATGAATTAAAGAATAATACTGCAAAAGTAATTGTTCCTATGCATGTTCATAAAAAACATTTAAAAGAAAATTATAATGAATTAATGGAAGAGCTTTTTACAGATATTACTGGTTCTAACTGTCACTTTGAGTATTATACCGAAGAGGAAGTAGAAAAAAATGTCGAAATTAGGGTTCAAGAAAATTCTTCTAATAATGCTCCATCGATTGAAACAAATTTAAATCCACAATATACATTCGATAATTTTATTGTCGGAAACAGTAATAAATTTGCTAGAGCTACATCTCTTGCTGTAGCAGAAAAGCCTGGTTTTATGTATAATCCCCTTTTTATTTACGGAAATAGTGGATTAGGAAAAACCCATCTCATGCATGCGATTGGAAACTATATTGTCGCACATAGTAATAAGCGTGTTTTATATGTAACCTGTGAAAAATTTGTCTCTGATTTCATTGGGATCAGCAAAAGAAATAAAGACGGAAACAACTTTGATAGTGTTGATATTTTTAAAAAGAAATATCGAGATATCGATGTATTGATGATCGACGATATCCAATATTTAGGAAATGCTTATCAAACACAACAAGAGTTTTTCAACACGTTTAATGATTTATATGGAAATAATAAGCAAATTATCATTTCTTCCGATCGTTCTCCTGACGATTTAAAACTCTTGGAAGATCGTTTACGAACAAGGTTTAATTGGGGACTTACTATCGATATTCTTCCACCTGATTTTCAATTACGAATGGATATTATCGATAAAAAAATAGAAAGCCAAGTAATTGGTTCCACTTTTCCACAAGATGTAAAAGAATATATTGCCAGTAACTGTACGAGTGATATTCGTAAATTAGAAGGTGCTATTACAAGGGTATTTGCTTATGCAACTATGATGAGTGGTTCTGATATTACCTTAGATCTAGCAGTAGAAGCTTTAAAAGATTACTTTGTAAAAAGTATTGTATCAAAGAATAAAATTGATCAAGTCCAACAATTAGTTGCGAATCATTATAATATTACAGTCGAAGATTTGAAAAGCAAAAAGAGAATGGCTTCGATTTCTGTACCTCGACAAATTGCCATGTATATTTGCAGAACGGTATTACAAGAGTCGCTTCCGAAAATTGGAATTGAATTTGGTGGAAAAGATCATACAACGGTTATGCATTCAGTGGATAAAATCAGTAAAGAAATCAAAACGAATGCGATTTTAGAAATGGAAATTCAAAAAATTATCAATCAAATAAAATGATATGTGGAAAAGAAACGAAAGGTCACTTTTTTTCCACAACAAAAAATTACAAAAAAACATTATTTTTCAAAGATTTTGATAGTTTTCCACGTTTTCCACTTCTATAATATAAATATTTAAAAAAATAAAATTAATTAAGGAGGAAAATTTATGAAATTAACAATTCAACAAAATAAGTTAATGGAACATTTAAATTATGTTATAAAAGGTATTTCTAGTAAAAACTTAATTCCTATTTTAAATTGTATAAAATTTGAACTTACGGATATGGGATTATATTTAATGAGTACTGATAATGAAATTGCTATTAAGACTTTTATCGGAAAACAAGATATTGATCAAATTGAACAAGAAGGTGAAGTTGTTGTCTCTGGTCGTTATATTTATGATATTATTCGTAAATTGCCAAATGAACTTATTCATATTGAAGAAGTAGTGGATTCTAAATTATTGATTTATACCAATCGTTCTTCTTTTAATCTTAATTGTAATAATGTAAGAGAATTTCCTAATTTAGAATTAGAAGATAATAAAAATCCTATTTATATGAATAGACGTTCTTTTAAGAATATTATTAGTCAAACTGCGTTTGCCACTTCTAATCAAGAATCCCGTCCTGTTTTAACAGGAATTAACTTTAAAATAAATGGATCTATATTAGAATGTACAGCGACTGATTCTTATCGTTTAGCTAAAAAGAGTGTTGTGTTGGATCAAGAAATACCAGAAAATATCAATATTATTATTCCAACCAAAAATTTATTGGAGCTAACTCGTTTGTTAGGAGACAATGATGAAAAATTAGAATTACATATTTTTAATAATAAGATCATTTTTAAATTTGATACCATTGTTATGATGTCACGTCTTATTAATGGTACGTATCCAGATACTTCAAAATTGATCCCTACTGAATTTAATTTAACGATGAAAGTAAATTTATCTAACTTTTTTGATAGTATTGATCGTGCTTCACTTCTTACCAACGAAGCAGATAAAAATACGATTAAATTAGAAAGTCATGGTACTCAAATCATCGTTTCTTCTAATATTCCAGAAATTGGAAATGTTGAGGAAAAATTAGAAGTTTCTAAAAATAATGACGAAGAGATTAAAATTGCTTTCAGTTCTAAGTATATGATGGAAGCATTAAAATCATTGGATTGTGAGGATGTCGAATTGTTATTTAATGGGGAGATTAAACCAATTATTGTTAAAAATCCAGAGAGCGATGATTTAATTCAATTAATATTACCAATAAGAACTTATTAAAGTTCTTATTTTTTTTACACTTTTTTGTATTTTTCGACAAAATTCGCGATTATTCGACAAATATTTATGATATAAGAGAGGCAATTCACCCATAATAAGGGTAAATTTAGTAAGGGGGTGCATCTTTCATGATCGATCAATATGAAATTAAGTCTTCTACTTTAGCTATTCTTCCGGTCTCTTCTAATATTTCAGAAATTATTGAACAAGATTGTAATTATATGATTGAAAAATCATCTTTGGAAGTAATGGATGATAGTTGTCGTTATTTTGGTAGTTCTTATTATGGACGAGAGATAGGATCAAAAGCTTTGATTGGAAACAATTATAAAGCTCCAATTATCGTAGAAGAGACAAGACCAATGATTTTTCTTCCTACTTCATCACCTCGTTTTAGTGAATGTAGTTGGATTTCTCTAAAACATATTCATAAATATGAACGAGATGGAGAAAAAACGGTGATCACGTTCCAATGTGGAAAAAAATTAGAATTAGAAATTTCTATTTATTCTTTGGAAAATCAGATATTGAGAGCAATTTGTTTAGAAAATTCTCTACGAAATCGTCTTTCTTCGGAAAAATAAGCTTTTTTTGCTTATTTTTTTCTTTTTTAGGGCCTTTTTGTGGTATAATGTTAAGTAGGTATAGGAGTACCACTTAGCATCTAATTTCAAAAAAAATGCATTTTAACACAAAAAGAGGGTGTCATGATGTTTTTAAAAGAAATAAAACTTACTAATTTTCGTAATTACGAAAATTTATCTCTTGTTTTCCATCCTGGCATCAATATTATTTATGGACAAAATGCACAAGGAAAGACAAATTTATTAGAGAGTATTTATGTATTAGGACTTACGAAATCACATCGGTCGTTTATCGATCATAATTTGATTAAAGAAAACAAAGATTTTGCGCGAATCGAAGGTAAATTAACGATTGATCATTTTGATACGAAAATGGAATTATTGTTGGAAACGAAAAAGAAAAAGTTGAAAATTGATTCTGATGTTGTAGGAAAGGTAAGTGATTATGTTTCGAAGATGAACATTATCATTTTTTATCCCGAAGATCTGGATTTATTAAAAGGTGCACCAGGAATAAGGCGTAGATACTTAAATATGGAATTGTGTCAATTATACAGTAATTATTTAAACCTTTTAAATGATTATAATAAATTACTGAAGATAAGAAATGAATTGTTAAAAAAAAGAATGAAAGAAGAAGTAGTTGATTCTAATTATTTTCATATCGTAACAACTTATTTTATCGATAAAGGAGTATCCATTTATCGAATGCGTAAAAATTTTATCGATCGATTGAATGCAATTAGTCCTGAAATCTATGAAACGATTACGGGAATGAAGGGATTTCATCTAGAATATCGTCCTTGTTTTGAAATTACTTCTTTCGAAAAAGAGTTTTTAAAACAACAATTTATAGAAAAGCTTCAAAATATGGAAAAAGTAGAATTAAAATTAGGAACGACAATGGTTGGACCACATCGCGACGATTTTGAATTTTATCTTGCTGAGCGTAATTTAAAAGTATATGGTTCTCAAGGACAACAAAGGGTAGCTATTTTAGCATTAAAACTGGCTGAAATTGATATTTTTACGGCTTGTCGTGGAACGACACCTATTTTACTTTTAGACGATGTATTTAGTGAATTAGATGATAAAAAAAAGAATAATCTTTTAAAATATATTGATCAGAATATTCAAACTATTATTACGACAACTGATTTAGATAGTATCGATGAATCATTGAAAAAACAATCAAAATTAATTGAAATAGATCATGCTGAGATTATGCAAATAGAAGAGGTGGAATGAAATGGAACAAAATAGTCAACATTATGATGCTTCCGATATTCAAGTGTTGGAAGGGTTGGAAGCTGTAAGAAAACGACCTGGTATGTATATAGGTACAACTAGTTCGAAGGGTTTACATCATTTGGTTTGGGAAATTGTTGATAATGCGATCGACGAGGCACTGGCTGGTTATTGTGATGATATTGAAGTTGTTATCAATAAAGATAATTCGATAACGGTTAAAGATGATGGTCGAGGTATTCCAACAGGAATTCATGCGAAAACCGGTATTTCTACTGTTGAAACGGTTTATACAGTGTTACATGCTGGAGGTAAGTTTGGTGGAGGAGGATATAAAGTATCCGGAGGTCTTCATGGAGTAGGTGCCAGCGTTGTCAATGCCTTAAGTGAATGGGTAGAAGTAAAAGTATATCAAGGTGGAAAAGTTTACGAAATTCGTTTTGAAAATGGAGGACACACAGTAAAACCACTTACAGTTGTCGATGAATGTTCCCTAGATCGTACAGGGACGACTGTTACATTTAAACCAGATCCAGAAATATTTACTGAGACAACTATCTTTGATTATGAAGTTTTGAAGACTAGAATACGTGAATTGGCCTTTTTAAATAAAGGACTTCGTATTATTTTAATTGATGATCGAGAAGAACCAATCAAAAAGGATGAGTTTGTTTATGAAGGTGGAATTAGTGCATATGTAGAGTATTTAAATAAAAACAAAACTCCAATTCATGAACAAATTATTCATTTAAATGGTGAAGAAAATGGGGTTTCTCTCGAGGTTGCTCTTCAATACAATGACGGTTATCAATCTAATATTTATTCTTTTACAAATAATATCAACACTTATGAAGGTGGTACTCACGAAGATGGCGTAAAAAATGCATTGACGCGTATTATTAATAATTATGCGAGAAATGCAGGTATTTTAAAAGAAAAAGATGAGTCATTATCTGGTGAAGATGTAAGAGAAGGACTTACAATGATCATTTCTTGTAAACATCCTGATCCTCAGTTTGAAGGACAAACCAAAACAAAATTAGGAAATGCTGAAGTAAGAAAGATTGCTTCTGATGTGTTTAGTGAAGGTTTTGAAAGATTTTTAATGGAAAATCCAGATGCAGCCAAAATCATTATTGATAAAGCAATGACTGCTGCTCGTGCGAGAATAGCTGCTAAAAGAGCTCGTGAACTAACACGTCGAAAAACTCCACTAGAAGTAGCTTCATTGCCTGGGAAATTAGCTGATTGTTCATCGAAAGATGCTAGTGAATGTGAAATCTATATTGTCGAGGGTGATTCAGCAGGCGGATCAGCAAAACAAGGTAGAGATAGTAGAACACAAGCAATTTTACCTTTACGTGGAAAAATTTTAAATGTTGAAAAGGCACGTTTAGATCGTATTTTTGCTAATGCGGAAATTCGTTCTATGATTACGGCCTTTGGCACAGGAATTGGTGAAGAATTTGATATTAGTAAACTAAGATATCATAAAATTGTTATTATGACTGATGCCGATGTCGATGGAGCTCATATACGTATTTTGTTATTGACCTTCTTTTATCGTTACTTTAAGCCTTTAGTTGAGGGAGGATATATTTATGCTGCGCAACCTCCTTTGTACAAAATTGAGTACAATAAGAATGTTAAATATGTATATTCGGAAGAAGAAAAAGACGAATATTTAAAAACGCTCCCAGAAAATGTGAAAGTAAATATGCAACGTTATAAAGGTTTAGGAGAAATGAATCCAGAACAATTATGGGAAACGACGATGGACATCAATAATCGAATTTTACTTCAAGTTACGATCGACGATGTAATTCAAGCCGATCAAGTACTTTCTGAATTAATGGGAGAAGAAGTAGAACCAAGAAGAGAATTTATTGAAAAAAATGCCAAATTTGTTAAAAATCTAGATATATAAGAGGTGATAGAGAATGGATAAATTAAAAGATTTAGCTTTTACAGATGAGATCCGTAATTCATTCTTAGACTATGCCATGAGTGTTATTGTGGCTCGTGCATTACCTGATGTTCGAGACGGAATGAAACCCGTTCATAGACGTATTATTTATGGAATGTATGATTTAGGACTTACCAGTGATAAAGCTTATAAAAAATGTGCCAGAATTGTTGGAGAAGTTTTAGGAAAATATCATCCACACGGTGATACATCTGTCTATGATGCCCTAGTACGTCTAGCACAGGATTTCTCTATGCGATATCCATTAGTTGATGGTCACGGTAACTTTGGTTCTATCGATGGAGATGGAGCTGCTGCAATGCGTTATACAGAATCAAAACTAACAAAACTTTCGAACGAGATGGTTCGTGATATTAATAAAAACACGATCGATTTTACTCCAAATTTTGATGGAGATGAAAAAGAACCTTCTGTATTACCTTCTCGTTTTCCTAATATTTTAGTTAATGGTTCTACAGGAATAGCTGTTGGGATGGCTACAAATATGCCTCCTCACAATTTGACAGAAGTAATTGATGGATTGATTGCTTTAATTGATAATCCTGATATTACGTTAGATGAATTGATGCAATATATTAAAGGACCAGATTTTCCAACTGGTGCGATTATCTTGGGAAATAGTGGAATTAAAAAGGCTTACGAGACGGGGAAAGGCATTATTACGATTCGTTCAAGAGCTATCATTGAGGATGTCCCTGGTCATTCTGGTAAGCAACAAATTACCGTTACAGAAATACCATATGCGGTCAATAAAGCTGTTTTAGTATCAAAAATTGCTGAATTAGTTCGTGATAAGATAATTGATGGAATTACTGATCTACGTGATGAGTCTAATCGTGAGGGAATTAAAATAGTAATTGAACTTCGAAGAGATGCTAATGCCAATGTTATTTTAAATAATTTATTTAAACATACTTCACTCCAGACATCATATGGAATCAATAATTTGGCATTGGTTGATGGACAACCTAAAATTTTATCGTTGAAAGAAATCTTAGAACGTTATTTAGACCATCAGAGAGAGGTTATTGTACGTCGTACACAATTTGATTTAGATAAGGCAGAAGCTCGTTCTCATATTTTAGAAGGATTAAAAATTGCTCTTGATCATATTGATGAAATTGTTCAATTGTTGAAAAAATCTAGAAATGATGATGAAGCACTCGCTGGATTAATGGATCGTTTTGGACTCACTGAGATTCAAGGAAAAGCTATTCTCGAAATGAGACTTCGTCGTTTAACTGGATTAGAAAGAGAAAAAATTGAAGAAGAATTAAAGGAATTAGCTGTTTTAATTGCTGATTTAAAAGATATTTTGGCTAATGAACAACGTGTTTTTAATATTATCAAAGAAGAATCATTGGAAATTCGTGATAAATACGGAGATGAAAGAAAAACACAAATTGATATGTCTGCTATTGACTATATCGAAGATGAATCTTTAATTCCAGAAGAGGACATTGTCATAACTCTTACGAATAGAGGTTACATTAAACGTATTACAAGTGAAACATACAAAACTCAAAATCGAGGAGGGGTCGGGGTAAAAGGTATGTCGACAAATGAAGAGGATTTTGTCGAAAGTATTATATCAATGACCACTCATGATTATTTGCTATTCTTTACAAACAAGGGTAAAGTATATCGTATGAAAGGTTATGAAATACCATTGTTTAATCGTCAATCTAAAGGGATTCCAATTGTTAATTTATTACCTATAGAAAAAGATGAAATCGTTAAAACTATGTTAAAAATAGAAGAAAAAGACGAAGCTAAATATATTGTATTTTGTACACAAAATGGTATTGTTAAACGTACTGAACTAAGTGAATTTGACAATATCCGCAATAACGGAAAAATTGCTATTACTCTTAAAGAAAATGATGAAATTATTGCTGCTAAAAAAACAACTGGACATAATGAAATTTTAATTGCTTCATCGAATGGAAGAATGATCCGTTTTGATGAAAATGAAATTCGTGTAATGGGACGAACTGCTTCTGGTGTTCGTGGTATCGAAATGGATAACGGAATAGCTGTTGGTTGTGAAATTGCAGAAAAAGGTCAACAAATAGTTGTTGTTACTGAAAAAGGTTATGGAAAACAAACTGATATAGAAGAATATCGTATGACCCATCGTGGAAGCAAAGGAGTAAAAGCCTTAAATGTTACAGAAAAAAATGGAAATATAGTAGCATTCAAAACAGTACATGGCGATGAGGATTTAATGTTAATCACTAATAATGGAATTGTCATTAGAATTTCAATTGATCAAGTTTCTAAAACAGGAAGAGTTGCACAAGGAGTTCGTTTAATTCATTTGAAAGATGATCAAAAAGTTAGTACTGTCGCGACAATAAAAAAAGAAGAAGAAATTGAATCTGAAACTCCGGAATCTTCTACTTTGAATGAAGAAGATAAATAATATAAGAGCTAATTTCTTTATGAAATTAGCTTTTTTGTTTTTTAAAACAAAAAAGCACGTAAAAAAATAAAGTAATGTTCCACGTGAAACATAGATAAACGTAAAAAAATAAAGTAATGTTCCACGTGAAACATAGATAAACGTAAAAAAATAAAGTAATGTTCCACGTGAAACATAGATAAAAGAAAAAAAATAAAGGAAAATGCAACATGAAAGA
>CALVRE010000038.1 GCA_944358455.1 uncultured Bacilli bacterium
ATTTTTTTATTTCCCAATAATTGATAGATTGATTTTAAAGTATAAAGACCTTCGATCGTCGTATGATTTTTATACTCTTCTATTATGGTTCGATCTTGTTTTGAACCAATCATTTTACCAAAGCGAAAATTACGGCTTTTGGTACTAGTACTAGTCAAAAGTAAATCTCCAAATCCAGCAAAGGATAGAATTGTTTTCCCATTTCCGCCTAATGCTTTGATTAAAGCTTTGATATCATGTAGAGATTCCGTGATGAACATGGCTTGAGTAGAATCGCTTACTCCCATTCCATCTAACATACCTGCAGCAATGGCAATTACATTTTTAATTGAACCACATATTTCTGTACCGATAATATCGTCGGTTGTTCTCAATTTTAATGATTTGTTTTGAAGTGTCGATTTGAGTAATGCTTCTGTTTCTTGATTTTTTGTGGCAAGTGTTAATCCAATCGGGAAATGAGAAGCTATATCGATTGCAAAAGATGGTCCTGATATGACAGCTAGTTGGTTAGTATGAATATATTTTTCTAAAACGTCAGTAACAAAAAGACAAGTGTCTTGTTCGATTCCTTTAGAAGCAATACAAATGTGATGATGAGCATCAACATAACCACTTAGTTCTGCACAGATCGTATCGACAAATCCGGCCGGTATAGCAATTACAATTAAATCACTAAAATCAGCAAGCTCTTTTAAATTATTTGTAAAAGTAATTTCGTTTGGAATGAATACATTTGGTAGAACTCTACTGTTTTGTCTTGTTTCTTCTAATTCTTTTTTTTCTTCTTCAAATTTTGTCCACATTTTAATCGGACATTTGTTTTCATAGAACATGAGAGAGAGTGCGAGTCCGTAGGCTCCTGTTCCGATAATTCCAATTTTCATGTTATTCATCACCCTTTTCATTTTATAAAAGAAATACGGAATAGTCAATGATGAATATATATATTATATCTTCACTAATAGGGTACTTTTTGGCTACCAATATCTTTGAGGTGGAAAGCGAATGATCAATTTTCAAAAAAGTATCCACAGATATCAATAAAGCAATAACTAAATTTGTAATGAATGTGTAACATGAAATATTCAAAGGGAAAATTGCCTAAGATGTCACAACGTTAGATACATGGTTAAATGAAAAAGGATATTCAATCGTTAAAATACATCATCATCATTATCTAAACTGCTAAGTCCTACCATTGCCAAAAGAGGAGCTTTTAGACTAGTTATCAAAATTGATTTCATAGCTAAACTATCAATCGTATCATGAAAGTCAGGATATATCTCTTTAAAAGTGTCGGAAATCTTATCAGGAATGCCAAATAATTGTGCGTAAATTAAATATTGTTCCCATAAAACGATATCCTTAATACTTTTATCTTCAAGTAAAGAAAAATCTTCGATAAAATTTCTAAGGCCATTTAAGTTGTTTGCTTTTTGTTTAAGCTCTGAAGAAAATTCGTAAGTACCATCATCTTTTTTTAATAATAGCTTTTTATTTATTAATTCCGCTGCACAACTTTTTTCAAATTTTTCTAAAATTTCGAAAATATTTTTTTGTTGAAGTAGAAATAAATGCTGAATTTCTTCATTTTCTAGTATTCTGTTTGGACCGGTCGCACTTAATAAGAAAATATATACATCAGTTTCATAGCCGATAGACGTTTTAAAAATTTTATTTAAATCTAAAGCAGGTTTATCATTAACTTTAATGACATCAATTTTATCTTCCATAATCCATTTTAAAATCATTGCACCAATGAAATCAGTAGGATTGTTAACTAAACCGGTTTTACTACCAACCCAAAAGGCTTCCCCTAGGTTATCAAAAGGAATATCCCTGAAATAAAATTTATCACTGTCTCCGTATGCTTTATTTTTTAATGCCTTGCGTTTTATTTTTTTTATCAAACGAGTCGATAAATGAAGTAACAAACCAGTCACAAAAAACAATAAGAACGCTTTAATATACATCATAATGAAAGAACTCATAGCATTCACCTATTTTCATTTTAATAGAGAACGATAATTTAGTCAATCACATTTAATTTTTGATTCAAGTTTTTGTAAAGTCGTAAATGTTTAGACTTAATTCCACTTTTTATAGAAACAGAATTTCAAATGAAAATTTTTTTTGCAAAAAAGTTCTAAAAAAGGCTTGCTTTTCATAGATTTATTCGGTATAATTAATTTCGTGTGGCATGCATTGATGTGTGAGGTTGCCGATACGCCAGGTTAAGTTGTAAATAATTTAAAAATGGAGTTCGGGTTTTTACACGGAGCAAGTCTATACCAGATATAGGCGAAGGGAGGATACAATAATGTCAAAAACGAAGATTCGTATCAAATTAAAAGCATTTGAACACAAAAGTTTAGATAATGCTTGCGCAAGAATCGTTGAAACAGTGAAGAGAACTGGTGGAGAAGTTAGTGGACCAATCCCACTTCCTACTGAAATCGAAAAAGTTACGATTTTAAGAGCTGTTCACAAAGACAAAGATTCTCGTGAACAATTTGAAAAAAGAACACACAAAAGACTTATTGATATCAACAATCCAAGTAAGGAGACTATTGAGGCATTAACTCATTTAGATATTCCAAGCGGTGTTGATATTCAAATTAAATATTAATTAGGAGGGAAATTATGAAAAAAGGAATCTTAGGTCGCAAACTAGGGATGACTCAAGTATTCACAAAATCTGGAAAATTGATTCCTGTAACAGTTATCGAAGTAGAACCAAATGTCGTTACGCAAATTAAGACAATCGAAACAGATGGTTACAATGCAATTCAATTAGGTTTTGATACTAAGAGAGAAAAATTAGCGACAAAGGCTTCAATTGGTCATGCTAAGAAGGCCAATACTGCACCTAAGCGCTTCTATAGAGAAATTAGAGACGCCGAGGTTAGCAACTATTCTTTAGGTCAAGAACTACGTGCTGATATTTTTGCAGCTGGAGAAGTTGTTGATGTTACCGGTACCTCTAAAGGTAAAGGTTTCCAAGGTGTTATTAAACGCCACAATCAAAGTAGAGGTCCTATGGGACATGGTTCTCACTATCATAGAGGCCCAGGATCAATGGGTACGATGAGACCAATGCGTGTTTTTAAAGGTAAGAAGTTACCAGGACATATGGGAGGAGAAACAGTTACGATTCAAAATCTTGAAGTTGTGGCTGTAGATACTGAAAATAACGTAATCTTAATTAAAGGTAACGTGCCTGGTGCAAAAAAATCGTTAGTTGTGATTCGTTCTGCAGTAAAACACCCAGACACGATTAATGAAGCAGAAGAGTTAAACGTTTATGAAACTTTAGAAACACCTGAAGAAACTACAGAGGAAATCGCTACTGAAGAAGTTCAAGAAACTGAAACAGTAAGCGAAGAAAACTAGTAGGGAGGCATAACGATGAAAAAAATAGACGTTACTTTAAATAAAGAAGTGTTCGGGATCGAACCTAATGATGTTGTATTATATGATGCGATTACGTTAGCAAGAAATGCCGAAAGACAAGGTACACATAGTACAAAAACACGTAGTGAAGTAAGTGGTGGAGGAAGAAAACCATGGCGTCAAAAGGGTACTGGACGTGCTCGTCAAGGTAGTATTCGTGCTCCACAATGGTATCATGGTGGAATTGTGTTTGGTCCAACGACTGAAAAAAATTACACTAAGAAACAAAATCGCAAAGAAAGACGCTTAGCGCTTAAGAGTGCATTAAGCTATAAAGCATTAGAAAATGAAATTATCGTAGTAGATAACTTTAAGTTAGAAACGAATAAGACAAAAGACGCTATCAAAGTATTGAATGACTTAGGAGCAACGAATAATGTATTGATCGTCGTAGATGAGCTAGACGATAACATGATTTTAGCAACTCGCAATCTTGATTATGTCAATTTGTTAGAAGCAAACGAAATTAATACGTTAGATATTGTTGCTGCTGATGTTATGGTCATTACTGAAAATGCAGTAAAACAAATCGAGGAGGTGCTTAAATAATGGCAAATTATAGAGATATTATCAAAGCGCCAATTATTACGGAAAAAAGTGCTGATTTAGCACAAAATCAAAACACGATCACTTTTAGCGTTGATCCAAAAGCGAATAAGACGGAAATCAAACAAGCAATTGAAAAGATTTTCAACGTAAAAGTAGAAAGTGTTAACACAATCAATGTAAAGCCTAGAAAAAAACGCGTTGGTCGTTATGTAGGAAAGACTAACAAAGTTAAGAAAGCAATCGTGAAACTTGCTCCTGGCAGTTCCATCGATCTTAACTAAAAATCTAAAGGAGGATTATTATGGCAGTTAAATCATATAAACCAATGACTAATGGTCAACGTGGTAAGTCGACTTTAATCAACAGCGAAATTACAAAAACGACTCCTGAGAAATCATTAGTTGTAACACTGAAAAAAAGTGGTGGTCGTAATAACCAAGGTAAAATTACTTTAAGACACCGTGGTGGTGGAGCAAAACGTAAATATCGCGTTATCGATTTTACAAGAAATAAAGATAACATCGTAGGAACGGTTGCTTCTATTGAATACGACCCAAATAGAACTTCAAACATCGCATTGATCAACTATGCCGATGGTGAAAAGAGATATATTATTGCTCCTAAGGGATTAAAAGTAGGAATGCAAATTGTCAGTGGTGAGGATGTCGATATTAAAGTTGGTAACTCTTTACCACTTGCTAAGATTCCAGAAGGAACATTAGTTCACAATGTAGAATTAAAACCTGGTAAAGGTGGTCAAATGGCTCGTTCTGCTGGTTCTAGTGTTCAAATTTTAGGAACTGAAGGAAAATATGTGCTACTCCGTTTAAACAGTGGAGAAGTTCGCAAAGTATTAGGAACTTGCCGTGCAACAATTGGTGAAGTAGGAAACGAAGATCACGAATTAGTAAGTATTGGTAAGGCCGGAAGAAAAAGACACATGGGTATCCGTCCAACGGTTCGTGGTTCTGTTATGAACCCTAACGATCACCCTCATGGTGGTGGTGAAGGTCGTGCACCTATCGGACGTAAAGGGCCTGTTACTCCTTGGGGTAAACCTGCTCTTGGATACAAAACGAGAGATACGAAAAAAGCTTCAGACAAGTTAATTGTTCGTCGCCGTAAAAAATAGAGAAAGGATGATTTTAAATGGCTAGAAGTTTAAAGAAATTACCTTTCGTAGATGAACATCTTATGAACAAGGTAAAAAAAGTAAATGAATCTGGTAAAAAAGAAGTAATTAAAACATGGTCTCGCCGTTCAACAATTTATCCTGAATTTATTGGACTTACATTTGCTGTTCACAATGGAAAAGAATTTATTCCAGTCTATGTAACAGAAGATATGGTAGGACATAAATTAGGTGAATTTGCCCTAACTCGTAAATTTGGCGGACATGGTTCTGATAAGAAGTAAAATTCCTAGAGAAGGAGGATTAGAATGGAAGCAAAAGCGATTGCAAAAGGTGTTAGAATCGCGCCTCGTAAAGCACGTTTGACGGTAGATTTAATCCGTGGAAAGAGTGTAATTGAAGCTGATAACATTTTAAAGAATATCAATAAAGAAGGAGCTAGATTAGCTCACAAAGTTCTTGTAAGTGCCGTAGCAAATGCTGAAAATAACTTAGGGTTAGATAAAGATAAGTTATATGTGAAAGAAGCATATGTAAATGAAGGCCAAACAATGAAAAGAATGAGATTTGGATCTCGTGGACATGTTGATCCAATCAAAAAAAGAACAAGTCATATAACGATCGTAGTTAGTGAAAAAAATTAAACGAAGGAGGTAAACTGATGGGTCAAAAAGTTAGTCCAGTCGGACTTAGAATAGGAATTAATAAAACTTGGGAATCAAAATGGTATGCTGGAAATAAAGATTTCGCTAAGTTTTTAAATAATGATGTTCAAATTCGTAAATATTTAACTAAAAGATTAAAAGACGCAGCAGTTTCAAGTATTCTTATTGAAAGAACCGCTAAAAAGACAGACGTTATTATCAATACTGCAAAACCTGGTGTTGTAATTGGTCATGGCGGAAAAAAAAAAAAAAAAATCAAGAAAGAATTATCTAAATTAGTAGATGAAAATATTCAAATTTCGATTATGGAAGTTAAAAATCCTGATTTAGATGCAGCGTTAGTTGCTGAAAATATCGCACGTCAAATTGAAAATCGTGTTTCATTCCGTATCGCACAAAAAAGAGCAATTCGAAATACGATGAAAGCAGGAGCAAAAGGAATTAAAACTTCTGTATCTGGTCGTTTGGGTGGAGCTGATATGGCAAGAACCGAAGGTTATACAGAAGGTATGATTCCACTTCATACTTTAAGAGCAAATATTGATTATGCTCACAAAGAAGCTGATACTACATATGGTAAGATCGGTGTCAAAGTATGGATTTATAAAGGAGAAATCCTTCCTGAAAAGAAAAACAAGGGAGGTAGAGAAAATGGCAGTCATTCCAAAAAGAACTAAATATCGTAGACCTCACCGTCTTTCTTATGAAGGAAAAAGTAGAGGTAATACCGAATTACACTTCGGTGAATATGGTTTAATGGCAATGGAAGGTGCTTGGGTTACACAACAACAAATCGAAGCAGCTCGTGTTGCAATGACTCGTTTCATGAAACGTGGTGGAAAAGTATGGATTAATATTTTCCCTCATCTATCATTGACGAGAATTCCTCTTGAAACTCGTATGGGTAAAGGTAAAGGGGAGCCAGAATTATGGGTAGCAGTTGTAAAAGAAGGAAAAATTATGTTTGAAATTGGTGGTGTTGATGAAGCGACAGCTCGTGAAGCGTTACGTTTAGCAAGTCACAAATTACCAATCAAATGTAAATTTGTAAAGAAAGAAAGTGGTGAAGCTAATGACTAATGAAGAAATTAGAAAATTAACAAACGAAGAAATCACCAAAAAAATTGAAGAATATAAGGAAGAATTATTTAACTTACGTTTTAGTCAAGCTACTGGTAGTCTTGAAAAACCTTCAAGAATCAGAGAACTTAGAAAATTAGTTGCTCGTATGAAGACAATTTTACGCGAACGTGAACTAAATAACGACTAAGAGGAGGATTTAAGATGGAAAAGAGAAAACAAGAATTAGTTGGTAAAGTGGTAAGCGATAAAAACGATAAGACGATTACCGTTTTAGTTGAAACTTACAAAAAAGATCCATTATATGGAAAACGTGTTAAATATTCTAAAAAATATACTGCCCATGATGAAAAGAACGAAGCGAAAGTGGGAGACACTGTTAGAATCGTTGAAACTAGACCATTATCAAAGTCTAAACATTTTCGTTTAGTGGAAATTGTTGAAAAAGCAATTATTTTATAATTGATACTCGAGAAGGAGGATATATATGTTACAACCACAATCTATATTGAAAGTTGCTGACAACTCAGGTGCAAAAGAACTTATGGTAATTCGTGTACTTGGTGGAAGTAAAGTAAAATACGGTAACATCGGAGATGTTGTTGTTGGTACTGTAAAAAAAGCAATTCCTAACGGTACAGTAAAAAAGAGTAAAGTTGTAAAAGCTGTTATCGTTAGATCAAAACAAGGGTTAAGACGCGAAGATGGATCTTATATCAAATTTGATGATAATGCATGCGTTATTATCAAGGATGATAACAGTCCAGTAGGTACTCGTGTATTTGGACCAGTAGCACGTGAATTACGTGAAAAATATATGAAAATTATATCACTTGCTAAAGAAGTGTTATAGTTTCCTATAAGGAGGAAAAACATGAACTTTAAAACTGGAGATAAAGTAGTTGTTATTGCTGGTGCATATCGTGGAAAAGAAGGAACCATTACAAAGGTACTAAGAGCTGAAAATAAAGTTGTCGTAGAAGGTGTTAATATTGTAAAGAAACATATGAAACCAAATGGACAATCTGCTGGTAGTATCGTGGAAATGGAATCACCAATTCACGCTTCTAATGTTATGATTTTAGATCCTAAAGAAAAGAAGAGAACCAGAATAGGACATACTGTTGATAAAAAAGGTAACAAGGTTAGAACGACGAAAAAATCGAATTCAAACCTTGACTAATTGGAAGGAGGGTAACTATGAACCGCCTAAAAGCAAAATACAAAGAAGAAATCGTACCAAGTTTACAGAAAAAATATAATTATACAAGTGTGATGGAAGTTCCTAAATTAGAAAAAATTGTCATTAATATGGGTGTCGGTGATGCAGCTCAAAATAGTAAAATGCTAGATGCTGCCATGGCTGATCTTGAACTTATTTCAGGACAAAAACCAGTTATGACCAAAGCTAAGAAAGCCATCGCAGGATTTAAAATTCGTGAAGGTCAACCAATTGGTTGTAAAGTAACATTACGTGGGGAAAACATGTATAACTTTTTAGATAAGTTAATTAGTATTACATTGCCACGTGTAAGAGACTTCCGTGGAATTTCAAATCGTTCTTTCGATGGTAGAGGAAATTATACATTAGGATTAACTGAACAATTAATTTTTTCTGAAATCGAATTCGATAATGTAGTTAAAGTACGTGGTATGGATATTGTTTTTGTTACGACAGCAAAAACAAATGAAGAAGCGTATGATCTCTTAAAAGGCTTTGGTATGCCATTTAAGAATTAACCTTAAAATAAGGAGGATATTATGGCCAAAACAAGTATGAAAGTGAAAGCTAGTCGCCCACAGAAGTACAAAGTACGTGAATATACACGTTGCCAAAGATGTGGACGTCCACATGCTGTACTTCAAAAATATGGAATTTGCCGTATTTGTTTCAGAGAACTAGCATATAAAGGACAAATACCAGGATTTAAAAAATCTAGCTGGTAACCAGAAGGGAGGATAAGAATATGGGATTTGCTAATGACCCAATCGCTGATATGCTTACGAGAATTCGTAATGCAAATCAAATGCGATATAAAGAAGTTGAAGTACCCGCTTCAAAAATCAAAGTTGAAATTGCTAGAATCTTAAAAGAAGAAGGATTTATTAGTGATTATAAAATTAAGAAAAATGATGTACAAAACATCATCACATTAAGTTTAAAATATGGAGAAAAGAAAGAACGTGTTATCACAGGATTAAAAAGAATTTCAAAACCTGGATTACGCGTTTATGCAAAAGCTGATGAAGTTCCAAGAGTGTTAAATGGACTAGGAATTGCCATTGTATCAACATCAAAAGGTGTTATGAGCGATAAGCAAGCTAGAGCAAATAAACTTGGTGGAGAAGTATTAGCTTATATTTGGTAGAAAGATTAGGAGGATTAATATGAGTCGTATTGGAAATAGAATTTTAACGATTCCTGAGAATGTTACGGTTACTGTTGACGGTAACAAAGTGACTGTCAAAGGTCCTAAGGGAGAACTTTCTACTGAAGTTAACAAAAATATTACGGTAGAAGTTTCAGGTCAGGAGTTAAAGACAACTCGTAAAAACGATAATTTTAAGAATTTCCATGGAACTGCAAACGCTAATATCAAGAATATGATAATTGGTGTTACAGAAGGTTTTGAAAAGAAACTAGAATCATTAGGTGTAGGATATCGTTTCCAATTAAAAGGAAAAGATTTAGTAGTAACTGCTGGTTACTCACATCCAGTTAATGTTGTTGTTCCTGAAGGAATCACATTAGAGTCACCTAGTAATACGGAATTAGTTATTAAAGGTATCGATAAATGTCTAGTTGGAGAATTTGCTGCGAATGTTCGTAAGATCAGACAACCAGAACCATACAAAGGTAAGGGAATTCGTTACTCTGATGAAATTGTTCGTCGTAAAGAAGGAAAGAAAGCAGCATAACGTTAAAATAAGTAAAGGAGCTCGAATTTATGATTAAGAAAGAATCAAGAAATGAAAAACGTGTAGCTCGTCATGCTCGTGTGACTGCTAAAGTCCAAGGTACAAAAGAAGTACCAAGACTAAACGTTTTTCGTTCAAATCAAAATATCTTTGCTCAAATCATCGATGACGAAAAAGGTGTTACTTTAGTTAGTGCATCATCTATTGATAAAGAATTAAAATTATCAAATGGTGGAAATGTAGAAGCTGCTGCTAAAGTTGGCGAATTACTTGCTAAGAGAGCAAAAGAAGCAAAGATCACAAAAGTAGCATTCGATAGAGGTGGATACCTTTATCACGGACGTGTAAAAGCATTAGCTGATGCTGCACGTGAAAATGGATTAGAATTCTAAGGAGGGTATTATGGAAAATAGAAGAAGAGAACCACGCCCAAAACAATTTGAAGAAGAAATTATCAATATTGGAAGAGTTACAAAAGTAACCAAAGGTGGTCGTCATTTCCGTTTTTCTGCAACAGTTGCCGTAGGAGATAGAAAAGGACAAGTAGGAATTGGAACTGGTAAAGCAAACGAAGTACCAGATGCAATTAAGAAAGCCGTTCAAGCTGCTACGAAGAATATTACGAGAGTATCACTTGTTGATAATCGTACAATTCCTCATGAAGCAATTGGTGTTAGAGGAGCAAGTAAAGTAATGTTAAAACCTGCTCTTGCTGGTACGGGAGTTAAAGCTGGTGGACCAGTTCGTGCTGTACTAGAATTAGCTGGAGTAAAAGATATCTTATCAAAATCACTTGGATCAAGTACGAAGATTAATATGGCATATGCAACATTAGAAGCATTAAAATCACAAAGAACAGTAGAAGAAGTTGCAAAACTTCGTGGTAAGAAAGTCGAGGAAATAATATAGATGAAATTACATACGATGAGTAGACCGGAGGGTGCTATTAAAACTCGTAAAAGAGTTGGACGTGGTGCTGGAAGTGGTCTTGGAAAAACAAGTGGAAAAGGTCACAAAGGACAAAATGCTAGAAGTGGTGGAGGAGTAAGACCTGGATTTGAAGGTGGACAATTACCTTTATTCCGTCGTTTACCAAAACGTGGTTTTTCAAATGCACCATTTAAAAAAGAATATGCCGTTATTAATTTAAGTGATTTAAACAAATTTGAAAACGATGCTGTTGTTACTCCAGAATTATTAAAGGAAATGGGAGTAGTAAAAAACAGTTTAAGTGGAATTAAAGTATTAGGAAATGGTACTTTAGATAAAAAATTAGTAGTTAGAGCACATAAGTTCTCTAGTAAAGCTAAGGAAGAAATAGAAAAATTAGGTGGAAAAGCAGAGGTGATCTAAAATGTTTGCCAATATAAAGCAAATATTTAAGCCTAAGAATAGAGATCTTTTAAAGCGTATTTTATTCACTTTAGGAGCTTTATTCATATTTAAATTAGGAACAACAATTATTGTTCCTGGTATCGATCAGAATGCTTTGGGAACCAATAATTTAGGATTTCTTGAATTAATTAATGCGATGGGTGGAGGTGCTATGGAGAGATTTTCCATTTTCTCTTTGGGTGTTATGCCTTACATTACTGCATCCATCATCATTCAATTATTACAAATGGATATTATTCCTTATTTGGCCGATTTGGCAAAACAAGGTCATACTGGTAGACAAAAAATTAATGCAATTACCAGAGTAGTTGGAATCATTCTTGCTTTTGTTCAAGGCTATATGTTTTCATTTGCCTTTATTCAAGGTGGTACGGTATTAGAGTATATGCAATTTGCTACTGTACTTACGGCAGGAACAGCTTTCACTTTATGGTTAGGTGATCAAATTACCGCGAAAGGAATTGGAAATGGTATTTCTTTAATTATCATGGCTGGTATTATTGCTAGTATGCCATCTATGTTTGTCAGTGCTTGGCAAGGTTTTGTGGGAACTGGTATGAACTGGGTTGGAATTTTACAATTTGTATTATTTGTCATTGTATATTTTGCAATTGTGTTAGGAGTCGTTTATGAGCAACTTGCTGAGCGTCGTATCCCAATTCAATATGCAAATAAATCAGCCGGAGTTATGTCAGGTGCACAAAACTATATTCCATTCAAGTTGAATTCAGCAGGAGTGGTTCCAGTTATTTTTGCATCATCATTGATTTCAATTCCCGGATTGATTGCACAAGTGACGAAGAATAGTGGATTTATCTCATTTGTCAACAAATGGATTAATTATACGACACCTACTGGATTTATCATATATATAGTATTGATTTTTGCATTTACTTATTTCTATACGTTCTTTACGATTAAGCCAAAAGAAATGGCTAAAAATCTTCAAAAGAGCGGTGGATATATTCCAGGTGTTCGTCCTGGAGAAGATACGAGTAAGTATGTATCCAAGGTGGTATCACATCTTACGATTGTAGGTGCATCATTATTAGTATTTATTGCTGGACTTCCAATTGTATTTAGCTTATTCTCAAAATTACCTTCTAGTGTTACGATTGGGGGAACCGGACTTTTGATCGTTGTTGGAGTTGCGCTTGAAACTTATAAACAACTAGAAAGTCAACTTGTAACGAGAAGTTATAGTAGAGGAAGAAGAAGATATTAATGAAAAGTATTATTTTTATTGCCCCACCGGCAGCAGGAAAGGGAACGCAATCAGCGTTAGTTTCTGAGAAGTATCATATTCCTCATATTTCGACTGGTGACTTACTTCGAGCTGCAAGTCGTGAAAATAATGAACGTGGGAAATATATTAAAGAACAAATGGAAACCGGTGGACTTGTTTCTGATGATGTCACAACGGGACTTTTAAAAGAACGTTTACAGGAGAGCGATTGTGATAATGGATATATCCTAGATGGTTTTCCACGTAATGTTGAACAAGCAAAGGCTTATGAACAGATTTTAGACGATCTTCATAAGGAAATGGGATATGTTATCTTTCTAGATATCGATAAAGAAATCGCAAAAAAACGAATCGTAGGACGTTTGTCTTGTAGCAAATGTGGCGCTGTCTATAATTCAATGGATCCAAATTTAAAACCAAAAGTGGATGGAATTTGTGATCGTTGCTTTGGTATTTTGTCACAACGTGCTGATGATACGGAAGAAATCTTCAACAAGCGTTTTGATACGTATTTAAAAGAAACAGAGCCACTGATTGCTTATTATGAAGAAAAAGGCGTTTTGACACGTATCGATAGCGGACTTGGTAAAGAAAAAACATTTTCACAAATTGAGAGAATGTTGCGAGGTTCGTTATGATTACAATTAAAACATCACGAGAAATTGAACTTCTGCGACAGGCTGGTAAAATTGTCGGTGATACCCATCATTTTTTAGAACCATATCTAAAACCTGGTATTACTACAAAAGAACTTGACCTTTTAGCAGAAGATTACATTCGTAAACAAAATGCGACTCCTTCTTTTAAAGGACTTTATGGATTTCCTGGAAGTGTATGTATTTCTGTAAACGAAGAAGTAGTACATGGAATACCTGGCAATCGTAAGCTAAAAGAAGGAGACATTGTTTCAATCGATATTGGAGCTTGCTATAAAGGATATCACGGCGATTCTGCTTGGAGTTATCCCGTTGGTAAAGTAAATAGTGAAAAGGCTTATTTACTGGAACATACAGAGAAGGCTCTTATGGAAGGACTTATGGTTATTCATGATGGTTGTCGTGTTGGCGATATCGGATATGCCGTTAGCAAGTATGCTGAAGCTCATAATTTAGGTGTTGTGAAAGAATTAGTTGGACATGGTGTTGGAAGTTCTGTTCATGAAGAACCAGATGTTCCAAATTATGGGAAACCACATACAGGACCTATATTAAAAGCAGGAATGGTAATTGCAGTGGAACCAATGCTCAATCTAGGAACCGCAAATGTTTTTATTCTAGATGATGATTGGACAATTGTGACGGCTGATGATAAGCCATCTGCACATTTTGAACATACCGTTTTAGTAACAGAAGATGGCTATGAAATTTTAACGAAGAGGTGATTCTATGGCAAAAGGAGATACGATTGAAGTAGAAGGCAAAGTACTAGAAGTTTTGCCGGGAGGTAAGTTTCGAGTAGAACTCGAAAATAAACATATGATAGAGGCTCACGTTTCTGGTAAAATCCGAATGAACTATATTCGCATTTTACCAGGTGATAAAGTAACAGTTGAACTATCTCCCTATGATTTAACACGTGGGCGTATTACTTATAGAAAATGATTTAGGAGGGTTAGTATGAAAATAAAACCATCAGTGAAACCAATGTGTGACAAATGTAAGATTGTTAGACGTAAGGGAAAAGTTTGGGTAATTTGTGAAAATCCTAAACATAAACAAAGACAAGGGTAATAGGAGGTGTTTGAATGGCACGTATTAATGGTAAAGATATTCCAGATAATAAAAGAATCGAAATCGCACTAACATATATTTATGGTGTTGGAAGAAGTCTATCAAATAAAATTTTGGCTGCGGTTAATATCGATCCTAGTATCAAAGCGGGAGATTTAACAAATGAACAAAAAGCAGCAATCCGTGATGAGATGAGCAAGTATTTAACAGAAGGTGATTTACGCCGTGAAGTAAATATGAATATTAAAACAAAGATGGAAATTAACTCTTATCAAGGAACTCGTCATAAAAAAGGATTGCCTGTAAGAGGACAAAGAACAAACCGCAATGCTAGAACTCGTAAGGGTAAAGGAAAAGTTGTTGCTAATAAGAAGAAAGCTTAATATGGAATTGGAGGTTATATAAATGGCTTATAAACCAAGAAAACGTAAGGTTAAGAAGAATGTACCAATGGGAAAAGCTTATATTCATTCTACTTTCAATAATACGATCGTAACGATTAGTGATATGGAGGGTAATGCAATTAGTTGGGCTTCTGCTGGTACTTTAGGATTTAAAGGAAGTAAAAAATCTACTCCATTCGCAGCTGGTATGTCTGCAGAAGCTGCTGGAAAAGCTGCATATGATATGGGAATGAGAAAAGTTGAAGTTTACGTAAAAGGATTAGGTTCAGGAAGAGATACGGCAATTCGTTCATTACAAACAGCTGGTCTTGAAATTGAATCAATTTCTGATGTTACACCTATCCCACATAATGGATGTCGTCCACCAAAACGCCCACGTGGATAAAAGAAAAGGAGTGAATAGAAGTGTTAAACTTTGAAAAACCAACATACAAAATTACAGAATATGTAGAAAATAATAATTTCGGAAAATTTGAATTGGAACCTCTAGAGAGAGGATTTGGAACAACGATCGGTAATGCACTTAGAAGAGTGATGCTATCAAGTATGCCAGGAAGTGCTATTGTAGCGGTTAAAATCGATGGAGTGGCACATGAATTCCAAACGATCGAAGGTATCGTAGAGGACGTTACTTCTATTATTTTAAACTTAAAAAGTGTAGTTGTAAAAAATCATGCTGAAGAAGAACAAGTTCTGCATCTATCAGTTCATGAAGAGGGAACAGTAACGGCTGCTTCTATTGAAGAAAACGAAAATGTAGAAGTAATTAATAAAGACCAAGTAATTGCTACCATTGCTAAGGGTGGAAAACTTGATATGGAAATTATCGTTGCCAACGGACGTGGATATGTTCCTTCCAATGAAAATAAGAAGTATGTCGAAAATGCAAAATTAGGATATATTCCGATTGATGCTCTTTATTCACCAATTGAAAGAATCAGCTATGATGTTGATAATGCTCGTGTTGGTCAAGATGCAAACTATGATAAATTGGTCATGAACGTATATACCAATGGATCACTTCGCCCTGAAGAAGCAATGGCTTTAGGTGCAAAAATCTTAATTGAACATTTGAATATCATCACGAATTTAAGTGAAATTGCCGATACGACGGGTATCATGAATGCAAAACAGGAAGATAGCAAATTAAAGAAATTAGAAACATCAATTGATGATTTAGATTTCTCAGTTCGTGCTTATAACTGTTTGAAACGTGCTGGTATCAACACATTAGGTGATTTAACTGAAAAATCAGAATTAGAAATGATGAAGATCCGTAATTTAGGTAAGAAATCTTTAAAAGAAGTAATCGATAAAATTAAAGATATGGGACTTAAATTCCGTGACGAAGATTAATAGGTAGGAGGATATTTATGTACAGAAAATTAGGACGTACGAATAAACATAGAAGAAGTATGCTTGCCAACTTAACCAAAGACCTAATTATGAACGAAAGAATCGAAACGACTGAAACAAGAGCGAAAGAAGTTCGTAAATTCGTTGATAAGATGATTACTTACGGAAAAGATGGTTCACTAGTTTCTAGAAGAAAAGCACTTGCTTTCCTACATAACGATAAAGAAGCAGTATCAAAGGTATTTGATGTACTAGCACCACGTTATGCAAATAGAAATGGTGGATATACAAGAATCTTAAAATTAACAGAACGTCGTGGAGACGATGCTTTAATGGTAATTTTAGAATTAGTAGAAGAAGATGCCAAATAGGCCGTAAATTTTTAGAGTAAAGTTCGTTTTTTTACGAACTTTTTTCTTTTTCAGATTTATTGCCGTTTTTTAAGTGATAAGAGGAAATAAGG
>CALVRE010000039.1 GCA_944358455.1 uncultured Bacilli bacterium
TATTATCCACAATAATAATGCCATTCGAAATTCCTTTTACGGGAACAAAATCATTTGTTGTATTCCATTGATATATCATCTAGAAAACACCAGCCTTTCCACATATAATTTTGATTTCTGCTAAAAAAGAAATACATAGATATAATTAAAGTTAATGTATTGTGGTAGTTGGGAATTGGAAATACCAGAAAAGCAGCTATTCCTCCAGGTAAAACTTCCAATACTAAACCAGCGAGATTATCTGTTTGAAATAAAACAATAGCCAAAAAGCTTATAAAAAGTCCAATTCCTAATATAATAATATCACGCATATTAAACAAACCAAGAATTAACAATGATTTTTTTGAATTCGCTGGTATTAAATAATAATTATTCATCCTATCACACCCTTTTATTTTTCTTCTTTTTTAAGATATAATCGCCTAATCTAAGTCTTCCTTTCATAACTAATTATCTATTATTGTTTCCAGAAGAATTAGTATTATTTGGTTGATTCAAGCCCCCTGCTATATTCTTTCCGGTTTCGTTAACCCTTCTTTCCACCGAGTTAATTGAGTTAATCAATGCTTCTGCTTCTTCTTTTACGGTAGCAATGCTTGGTGCATTTTCATCTTTCGAAATTTGCTTTTGTAAATATTTGTCAATTGTATTAAGTTGTTCTCCATTTTCATCTTGAAATCTTCGCATAATTTCATCAATTTGATCCTGTGGTGAAGCATCTAAGTTGTAATTCATTTCAACTTGTTTAATTTGATTACTTAATTTACTAATATCTGAATCTAAATTATTACTAGCTAAGGCAACTTTATTATAAGTATCAGCTAACTGCCTTACATGCTCTTGCAACTGTTGATTATTAGGATTTTCTTTGAGTTCTTTTTGTGCATTTAACAACGCATCTTCTACACGTTTTAAATCTAAGTCAATACTAATTTTTTCTTGTTGAATAATTGCTCTCTTACTTTTTAGTTCTTTCACATCATTACTTGCACTTTCTCTAAAAAGCTGTTTAAAAGGATTATAAGCACGCATTTTATTTCCTGTTGCATCTTCATAACCAGCTGCTCTACCAAGCGAAAAACCTTTCACCGGTGCACCTTTAATATCGGCTCCCATCATTGGCACTTTACCATCAACACTACTAAAACCAGCTGCTGCTCCTGATAAAGCTGCTCTTAAACGATTCCCAGTTTTATTATTACGTAAACTCTCATAAGCTCCTCCGACCGCAGCTGCTGCTCTTGTGGTTGCAGCTCCAACCACTGGCACTGTTTGTATTTTCTTACGAATACTGAAGGTAAATCCTCCTTTAGGTTTAATTCCTAAAATATCATATATCAATTGTGGCAATTCTTTTGCGAACGTTAAAATACCACAGATAATCATCCATTGAGCCGTCAGACCAAAACTACTGTCACTTATCATTGTGATGAGGCCTTCTCCCGCCGTAAGTTCAGCGATGAAAAATACAGCAAAGAAAACAGCTCCTAATCGAATAAACAAATCTAGATAGGTAGAACCACAAGTTTTTAACCAATTATTAAATACTTGATTACCCTTTTTCTCATCTATATATGAAAGAATTGGAACTGGCGCTATCATAGCTAAAAATGCCAATTTTATCGAACGTACTGCAACATCGAACGTAAAAACAATAAATATCTTAGCAACATAAAATCCAACTATAGAAGACACTAAAATACTATAGTCATAAGTATACTTGTTATTGAGTGTCCATCCAGGATTTTCTTTTTCTCTTACTTTATCTTCAAAGTCATATACCGAAATATTTGTAGTGGCAGGATCCTTACAAAACACTTCATCAGAATGACTATCACAATAGCCACTTGAATAATCAACCGGGTAGAAAAAAGATTTAAAAATAGTAATAGAGACTACCCGACCAGCATTATCATATGTTATTTGATTTTCTTCTTGATCTGTTTCCACTCCAAGAATCAAATTTCCTAAAATATTTTGCTCTAATACAGTTTTTTGAAAATCAAGTGCAAAATCAAAAATGGTAGGTACCAAAACTACTAATCCTAACGAAATAAAGATTCTAGTAACAATCTTCCCACCACCACTATTTTTATCGTTTGCTGTATCCGGATTAACAAACATTGTAAGAAGTGAAAATGCAACTTTAAACAACATAAAAATACCAATGAAAATATAAACACGCTGAATAAATTCATCAACAGTACTTTGTCTGATAATGGTAATTCCTGCTACATCTTTTAATAAATTGTATGCAGCTTCAATCAGAACATAAATTATACTATCGATGAAGAAAAACACTTCTCGAAATATATCTAAATACCATTCTGCAGTCACGTTCTCACCTCTTTTTTATTGTTTTGTTATTCTATTATGCAAGACTCAATACCAAATAACCCAAGTACCAAATCAATTAATTGTGGTAACATAAATATAATAAAAATTATTATAATTCGAATTACTAATCTTTTAAAAGCTTTCTTTTGACCATCATTTTCAGCAGTTATAACGACTTTGGTGAAGTCAATCATAGTAAATATAGCTAATGTTCCCACCATAATATAGCAAATCAAATTAAATACTGTTTGAACTGTTGGTAACATTTGTTCTAACAGACTACAATCCACATCTCCATAACCTTCTCCAGAGCTAATATCTGTGTAACATCCGTTATACTTTCTTTTACAAGTCTCTAACTCTGATAAATAGTCATTTTGACAAATACTGTCAGTTGTATCTCCCGTCTCTAAACATTCTTCATAATTAGTCTTAGCTTCTTCCTGACACATTTTGCAATACGAATCATTTGTATCAACCGATTCATATCTCTCTTCACACTCTTGACGACAACTATAAGATCCAATTGCATCTGAACAATTTTGAATGCATTCTTCAAAACTTCCGGCATCATCTTTATGCTCTACGAAAGCTTCACATTGGACGCATTGTTCATCATAGTTAGGATCAGATGCCGAAAGACTAAAATCATATCCTTCACATCTTTGACATTTTTCCACTAAAGATTCATAATCATCTGATGGGCAATAAGTTTGAGCGACCAACCTATAAGACTCATATCGTCCAGTATCACACGATGCAGAACCCTCGTAATAAGTAGGAAAATGCCACTCTACATGTAAAGATGCGTTACAACTTTCATTATTCGAATCATTCTTCCCAGATCCAACTGCATAACAGCGAGCGTCAGGGTATGTTGCATTTTGGCCGTATTGAACACAGGAACTATACATATTGTTTATTTGATTCAATTCTTCTTTAATAACTCCAGAATAATCGCGATTTGGATCACCAAGTTTACTAATATTCCCAAAATCAAAATTACATAATTCTTCCGCCGAATTAATTCTTGTATTATTTATTGCTACTTCCCACGTAAATGGGGTTTCTAATGCATTTACTTTTGTAATCGAAAGGAAGATTACAAAAAAACTGCAAAACAAATATTTCCATATTTTATTTTTCATTTTATTACTCTCTTTAAAGACACACACATACATTATAACATAAAAAAAAACAAGAATAAAGTTTTATTATTTGAGTTTTGTTATTTTATAAAAAAAAATTAAAAACCTAATAAATTTTATAACTATTATATTAATTTAATCATATTAAATCAACACTAAAAAATTAAAATTGTGATTTTTATCAATATTATCGACAAATATCAAAAAGAACAGATTTTTATCTGTTCCTCAAGTATTAATGTTATTGACTTTTACATCTGTCAAAATTGTTTAACAATCAAAAAAATATAAATTAGCAACTTCCATTATTTTGAATGAAACAATCTAAACATTCAGTCATTGAATTATTGTCCTCACCTGTAGCATTTGCTAAAACGTTAACTATTAAAGTTACAATTGAAACAACGAAGAATACAAGAGCAGCTGCAATAGCACGTTTCATAAACGTTTGTTGTCCTTTTTTGATTTCATCTTCTTTTTGAGCTGTTACTGCTTTTCCTAAGTCTAACATACCAAAAATGATAAGAAGGACAGGTACTACAAATTGAATAACTTTAACAATAATAGAAGTAACCGCTGGAAGCGCTTCTGGAATACTATCGATTCCGATTGCTCCTGCACAAGATAATATAAACATAATTTAACCTCCCTTTAATACTATCATCATACTTTATTTTTCAATATTTGTCAATCTTTTACAAATTAAATAAACCTAAAAGCTTATTTTTCTTGGTATTTTCACCATTTGATTGACGTTCAAATCCCAATTTTAGTAAGAATGGATCCATCCCTTGAATATCTTTAGCACGTTCATCCAATGGTGGCATATTGTAAAACACCTTAATACGTGATTCATACTCGAAGTCCAATACATCTTTCGATGATAGAACACTTTGATTTAAAACGACTTTTTTATCCTTATAAGAAGCTAAAGCTCTTGGATTGGATAACATTAATTTATTTAATTTTATCATCGATGGTTCCAACAAATAAATGACTTCGTGACAAATTGCTTGGGCGGCATTACTGTTATTCATATCGACTAAAATAATATCGCGATCGCTATACTTAGCAATTGTATTACCTAGCTGATCATTTGATGTGCTTTCCATGTCTTTGTCGCCAAAATACATGAAATCACGCTTGTCTACTTCGATAGCTGCAACTGTATAATTTTTTTGTAATTGCTTCTTCATCATATAAGTGAAAGTTGTCGCTCCAGCTCCAGCATTAATATTTTTAATTCCAATAATACGATTACCACTAGATGGCCCAAATTTTTCAACAACAACTTCTTTCACATCATCTAACTGATGGTATTGTGCGACATCACGATAAGTATTGGGATTATTGTATAAATACATAATACCCTCAATGTTTTTCGTGAAATTATAAATTCCCATCGAAATTAATTTCGAAAGATAACTGGTCGATGAGCTTTCTTCTGAATCATCCAAAAGTAGAATCACTTTATCCATATCAAGTGAAATCGATAATTTTTGGAGAGTTTTGATATCCTTATAGTTTTTTAAAGCAGTAATATCGAGAATCATACGTTGAAAATAGAAATTCTGAAAAGTTGAAATAATTTCATCAACACTAAATTCTCCATCCATACGTTTAATAATATCGATGTTTAAATTTTGTAACATCGCACTATAACGATTCGCTATAATGACATTCATATATCATATTCACCTCTAATCTTCAGTTGGAATTCCATTATCGACAACATGGTAGAATACCTTTGTTTGACCAGCAACTTGGAACTGTAAAACATTCGATAATAATGGAATATCTAAATACATATAAGTCACAACACGATAATAATTACCCCTTGTGCTACTATATTCATAAATACAATAACGATAATTATAAGGATTATTCAAGGCACTTCTGCCATCAATAACAGGACATTGTTGATTATTCGTATTGACACGATAACCTGCTTCACGTAAGTATTCTTCTATTTCAGTATCGATACGATCGCGGTTATCTGCAATGTATCCATCCTCATAATTTTCGATAATATCGACAATATGCGTTTTAATCTTAAAAGCTTTTGAATAATTAAGAGAGCTTAGAAAAACCGCAATCACTAAACTAATCAATACGATCGCAATTGTAAAAATGGCACTATTGCCAATAGCTTCTTTCATTCTTTCACCTCTTAATCATTAAAAAACTTTGAAAATCAAAGTTTTCATCCATTAAATTGATAAATTCTTGCTGTTCTAGTATAAACGGGAACTTTCAATAATCGGCCAATAACCGGTAAATCTAAATAAATATAAGTTAGAACTCCGTAATTATAATGACGGCTATCAATTTGATAATAATAAACACAATATTCATAACTATCTGTAACTTTGGTAACCGCTTCAGCACCTTCTCTTTCTGGGCAACTGAACCCTCCTGTATTAACTCGATAACCAAGAGTTTGTAACACATTGTTGATTTCAGTGTCCGATAATTCGTTATACCCCTCATATTTTTCCAGTGCATTTATAATCCTACTATTGACACGGAAAGCCTTGGAGTAACTCATGGTTCCGGCTAGGAAGGCAAATATAACAACAATGAAAACAATAACAATATTATATAAGAATACACTTCCTATCCCTTCACGCATAAGTTACCTCCTAAATATTTAACGTCGCAAAACTATTCTGTATCTGAACATTCGTCACTTGCGCCAACGCATCCACCATTCTCCCAAGTACCACCATTTTGAAGACAACAAGAACGTTTTTGCGTTGTATTCATGGCATTATTGATAAGTGGAGTCGCTACAGCAGCGATTACACCAATTAGAATAATGGCAATAACTGTTAAGTTTGCTTCTCCAGCAGCTTCTTTCATCTACTTCACCACCTTTATTTTTTATGTAATCATTTATAGTATAACACGTTTTAGCTATTTTATCAATGATTAGAGATTCATCATCATCATCATTGACATCAACATGAAAAGCATGATACCACCTCCGGTAACAAATAACATTACCATCGTTTTTTGTTCCATTTTTTCTAGACGTTCCTTATATTTTTGTTCACGTGATTTATTTTGTAATGTCGAAACGGTTCTAGAAAACATCATGAGTTGTTCTTGTTTATTTTCTTGCGATCCCAATCCTAAGCGATAGAGTAAACGCATCATACGCATGGAATCACGAACTGGATATTCCGTTGCGAAATCCATATAAGGCTGTACGGATGAATCTCCAGCCTCGATCTTTTCAACCAATCGTTGCAATCCCGCTTTAAAGATATCAGGTGCTGTATCAATCGAGCGACGCAATGCAACTGGAACGGTATAATGTTGAATCAAAATCTCCAAACTTTTTAAATAGTATGGAAGCATCAAATTGATATGATGCAAATTAGCTTTATAATATCGATTCAACTGTGTATATTGTAATTTGAATACTAAAAATCCGACAATCAACGAAAATAGAATCGTAATAAAGCTTAAATCGGATAAGAAGAAGAAAAATAAGGCAACAATGGCAGCAAGTGCATTTTGAATACGTCTACCAAACATTTTCTTAACATCCACTTGCGATCCATATTTTACTTCTAATAAAAACTTGTAATCATCTTCCATTAAGAAACGGAAATAAGGTTCTGTTTCTTCGATAAATTTATGAGAGTCCGCTGCTCCTGAATAAAAACATATAAAGATAACAATAATCGTAATTACTATAAACATCATATTATTCAGCACCTACATTCTCATTATAATATTTTTCCCCACTGAGCAAGAAGAATGTGTTGATGATGACAATTCCATGCAATAGTAATTGAACTAGTGGATTATCTAACATTTGAATATAAGAATCAACACCTAGCAAGAACTGTACCAACATTACCATCAAATAGAGAACAATTCCGAACTGAAGAAACTTCTTATGGTATGTAGCACGATCAATACGGTCACGATAAACATTTTCTACGAGCATATCGATATCAAGTGACATGTTTTCTAAGGATCCGGCGGAATCTTTTGCACCTTCATTGGTAATTTGCAAAAATAATTGATGCATATTGCGGACGATATAATAATCATATTTATTATTCATATACTCAAGTGATTGATCGATCGTACCATTTTGATATGCCATATCGATCATCATCTTTACATCGCTCTTGACAGGGTCTTCTAAAACTCCAGATTCATAAACTCCTTCTACAGCCTTTACAAATGATTGGGTCGTAGCAAATTCCATAATAACATTTGTCGTATATACTTGAATCTGTTCAAATATAAATTCACTGTAAATACGTTTACATCTTAAATATGTCAAGTATGGAATCAGTGTTAAAGAAGCAAGCGAGTAAATAACGGATATAATCAAGTTATAAAAATATAAGTAAGATATTATGAAGGAAGCGACTGCAAATACGGTAACTTGAATCGCATATTGTCTAGGTGTATATTCTTGACCTAATTCTTTTACTTTCTCTCTTACCGTTTTAAATGAATAAGGGGCGTACTTTTCATACAAAGTACCTGCCTGATTGGCAACATATTTGTAGACATTTTGTCCACTATTTTGGCGATAGATTACAACAAATATAATGATAAATGCGATTGAGCCAAAAATCAAAAATTCCATATTACCCCTCCTTTTTAATTAATATCTTCAAAATTTAAAGTTTCGACCTGAGTAGCCTGTCTCATGGGTTGTGGTGAAACAGATGGTTGCACTGATGGTCTGGGTGTTGCAACCGATTGTGCAGGAATTGGATTCCTTGACATCTGTCCTTGAACAGGAACTGAATTCACCGTCGTTTGTGTTGGTGTTGGAGTTGCCGAAACCACTCTTTTTTCTGGAACCGGATTTGATTGAGCAACCAGTCTTGATGTAGCAACAGTCTGTTTCATAGGCTCGGCTACAACATTTGGCTTATTCGCTACCTCAGATTCAGATTCTGTTTCATTTTCTGAAGATGGTCGATTCAATATTTCTTTTGGAAGTTCTACGCCTTGTCCTGCTAAATAATCAATTAAATATTTAGAAGGAGCATGATAAAATTCTTTTCCAAAAGTATCTTTTTTATAGATAACATTATATTTAGCGTCGTTATCTTCTGTTACATAGAACTCTGTAACTTCTGCAATTTCACGTACGAATTTCTTTGTTACCTTATCTTGATATCCACGAACGTACACACCAAGTTGAACATATCGATAGATTGATTTTAAGAACTGATCAATATCTTGATTCGTCTCTAACAAACTATACATACGATTTGGAATACTTGCTGCTTTATCGGCGTGAATAGTCGATAGAATATAGTGTCCAGATGAAATCGCGTTACGCATTGACATAACAGCTTCGGCACTACGAACTTCGGATAATAAAATCCATTTAGGGTTTTGACGCATACAAGCAACTAAAATATCACTGTAACTAGCAATATTGTTGGTTTTCATGGCGACAATATCACGATGTGGAAAAATACGGTCTAAGTGTAGTTCCAAAGTGTCTTCTACCGTGATGATTTTTTCATTTTCCTTAATCTTAGAGCCTAAATACTTAATAAACTCCGTTTTCCCAGAACCGGTCTCTCCACATACGATAATATTACAATGTCCTTCGACACACTTAATCAAGAAATCATGCACTTCCAAAGTAATGTACTTTTCTGCGATAATTTTATCTTTCTCTAAGCGAATCTTAGCTGGCGTTTTACGAATAACGACAGCAATTCCATTACGAGCGATCGAATCATGAAGAAAGTTCAAACGCAACTCGGCACTTTCAGCATCGAGCATTGGATATGCCATATTAAATGTCTTTCCCATGACGTTCGCACATTGAAACGCTAACTTTTCCATAAAAGCATTGTTGATAGCTGGATTTTCGATACGATAAATTCCCTTGGATAACGTTTTCAAATGAATTTGACCATTATTACTATAGGAAATATCAGTAATGTCATCATCTTCCAAATAAGGTTTTAATGGACCAAAATCAATTTGCGAGAACATATTATCATTCATAATTATTCTCCTTCTGAAACATTATTTTCGTTATTATTATTACTATTATCTTCAATCGGGATATTTACAGTCTTAGAGTTGATGAATTCTTGTAAATATTGTGTACTTACTTGTGTACTTCCGCTCGTATCAACAGCTCCACCATGTGGCACTGGGAATATTTCAACAGAATAATCATTCATATATTGAGCTTTACGTAAAAGAATATGAATTTCTTCGCTTACCCCAAAGATTAAATAAGCAGGCGTACGAGTTTCTGAAGTATTTTCGAATACATCTTTTCCGCTACTATCTTTTACGGCAAGAACTTCAATATTTTCAATCAATTTTCCTACCATAATTTGACCAGAGTCGTCTTCTGCTTTCATATAAAGATCGATCTTATTACCAGGGAAAATAGAATTTCCATAAGTAGATTCCATCGTTACTCTAAAGTTGTATGGAACCTCTCCTTCCTTCACTTGTGTAAATGAAGAATCTGGCAAATCATCAGCATCAATTAATACATCTTGATAAAACATACTTCCTTCTGGAATGACAGTATTTACATTCGAATATTTTCCTACAATCGATGCTTGATTACGAATGACATTCGAACTAACACCAACAGCAGGAACAGAAATATAAGTAATCATATCACTTGTAATCAACTGTCTTGGTTGAATTGTTTGCTTTGCAACAGGAACTCTGACAGGAGATACTTGACTATTGATTTGAGCATTGTAACCAAAATAGATAATAGCCATGATAAGAATTACCCCTAATATGGTAACAACATTCTTATTCTTGAAAAATCTTTTTACTGTAACAATAATATTATTCATTTTCTTCTTCCTTTCTTTAATATGGCGTTTCTAAAATAGCATCTAGTCTGTTTTCAATATCAAATTCCATAATTTCGTTTGTAACATTGCTCTGTTCCGTACTAGACACTTTTAGACTTACTTTAGGTGGCTCTTCGTTAACATCATAAATTTCGATAACGTATGTTCGAGATAAATTAGCATTTTCTGCAAAACGACGAACGAAGTTTTCCACAAATTTTTCTCGATCGATGCGAACCGTTCCATCTTTACGATAAGAAGCTAAATCAAAGGCATCAATCATGGCTGCTTCTGTTGTTTCTTTAAGCAAATTGTAATTATGTTCATCGGTATTGGTCAAACTTTGAAAGAAATAGATGAATGCAATTGCAACAACACCCAATACGACGATGAGCACGCCCCAATAAGACTCCTTCATAAATTCTCACTTCCTATCCTTTATCTGCACACGACATAAAGTCGACTCTGCTTGCATTTGCACAAGTTCCTCCAAAATAAGTACTAAAATTGAAACTTGTACTTTCTGCCGTTACCGTTCCATGTATAAATTCACTCATACATCTAGTACCGGTTCCAGCATCACAAACTAAATTAAAGTCTCCATAATCATCTACTAAACGATTATATCTTCTAATCTCTTTTATATTTGTAGGTGTAAGAGTAATCGTATAAAGTGGTTCTAAGTCATAAACCTCATCACCACTAACACCACGGTTATTGGTAATATAAGTATCCACTACACCTTCACCTGCCCAGTTAGCACCTGGTTCTCTTCCGTCCCCATCGGTACTAGGGAATGCAACTTCCTCAGAACCTAACTTAATCGTACGATAAATAATATCGATTCCATTTGCTCTCAAACAATCTGTTCCCGTACAATTCTCACTTCCGCCTTCATCACAATAAGCAGGTTTATCTTCCCTTTCACATTCTCTTCCCTCAATATCATTCAAAATATTAATTGGACAACTATACTCTTTTGTTCCTGACGTATTTGTAAACTGATCAAAATGGGCAGTGCCGCTATTATTAATATGACCAATTCTAGAAAAATTTAAGCTAATATTATATCTTCCTGGGATCATTGAAACACTAATTGGTATTACACTACCACCCAAGTCAATATAAGCACCACTTCCAGCTAGATCACTAGGCAACGTTGGTGTCACACTACCATCCACTTTCGATACATAACGATATAAACCATCCGGTAAAGTATAAGTAGCCGTTTTTTCCGTAATCGTTACCTTACTATCTACATCTACTTCATTAAACGTAATACTTCCTGACTTTACACGGCTACAAGCAACATAGTTTCCACTACATTCATAATAATAAACTGTACTGGTTGATCCAGGTCGATCACTTGTTGCTACGCCACTCGTGTCATCTGGCTCACTACTTTTTAGTTCTCCCGTATAGCTATAATTAGGATCTGCAGTGTAACTAAAATTTATCTGTGGATTTAACTTGTAAGGTGTATTCATGTTGGAACAATCGCGCATAGCCTGTTCCATTGCAATTCTTTGACTATCTAAACTCTTATAGGTATTTTCATAACTTGCGTTATAACCAGCCACACTACCACAACCTTGATCAGTAAAAGTCCCTCCATTGTATCGATAAGTATTAACAATTAATGTTTCGGTATATTTGTAAACATTATCAAAGCATTGATTGCCTTCTGCCCAACCACGGTCACAAACCCAACATGCTACAGAATTACCCCATTCATCTTGACATGTTCCAAGTCGAGCAGCACCGACATATTCTCTCTCATAAACATCACAGCCATTCCCTTTCTCGTTATTGGTGGTTGGAGTCACAACATTGTTGACTCGGGCATTTTCTTTTTGCCAAGCATCATATGCAGCTGGCATTTGATCAACAATGGCATTATAATCACTCAACCACTGCTCATAATTAATACCCCAATTAGTCGTTCCAGCCTCTTTGGTAGCACGACACTCACGAATTCCCGTAAAACTTACTGGTTCCCAAGTATTTCCCAATCCCGAGCTTCCTACGGTGAAATACTGTCCTGCTTGATAAACATTTCCAGATCCCGGAAAAATAGATGTCACTGTCTCTCTACAATAAACTGGGCAATATTTTTTTGCCAAAGTAGATTGTCCTTCTAGAGCATACTTATCATTTTGAACGATACATTCCCAGCTTTCCGGATCAGAATAACGTGAAGAGACTTCACATACTCCAGCTATAATGGCATCTGGTTCAGGGCATTCATTAGCAGGAATATCAGAACATTGTTCTAGATATTCTTCATAGGTCACTTCTTTTCCGTCCTTACCATAATATTTACCATTCGCCTCATCAACACGACACATATTTGAATTTGAACAAGTATCACCGCCTGGATATGCTGATACTAAATGTTGAGATCCTTCAGCAGTCCATTCGTAATAGGTTTTAGATGGTGTGGTAGCATTAATTTGACTAATAATATTGCTAATCCAATCAGTAGCATTGTCAAAATTTGTAGTATTTCGAATCATTTCACTTAAATCTGAATAGAGTGATTTTACACTATCACTAAGAACACTATTCCAATACCAATCGGCTATACTTGTTGCAGACATTCCCCATACATGCCCTTGTGCGATAGCATATTCAGCAGGACTGCTATGCCCATTTTCAATCCATGCTAACGCCTTAGCGACAGTAGAACTTGCTGATATAGCATTTCCTCTTTCGTAAACAAGATTACTATTTAACAATGTGTTAGGGTCATCACATAATGCATATGTACCACCAATCGTAAGTCCTCCAGTATAAAAGGTATGGCCATTGTAACCAATGGTATATGCACGGTTTCCACTAGTATTGACTAATCCACACTTTGTTCCTGTTTCTGCTGCCTTTACATTTAATAACGGTACGATAGTAATCGTCAAAAAAAGTGTTAAAGCAACTAGATATACCCCTTTTTCTTTCTTCCCTTTTTCTATCCATTTTGTCTTCATACTTCACCGCCTTAAAAACCAAATGTATCTTTCTTGCGATTGTAGTAGATAATATATCCACCGCCAAGAATGATCAATGGTAAAATAATGTAATAATAGTTGAGATAGAACTCTAATATATAAGGAATATCAGAACCGTCATCCTCTGTATTATCATCGACCGGTTCTTGATTTAAACTTTCTTTATAACGTGTCACTTGATTGATAAATGCTTCTCTTGTTAGCCCGTGATTAGACCATCTTTGACATAAACTATAATCTGGAATATCACTGCATACACTCTCTTGATAATAAGGATTGTAAGTTGGCAAATTAACATATATTACAAATAATACTTCTTCAGTACAATCCGTAACACCAGTATAGACTTCGAATTGATAGGTTTGTCCATCTTGAAAACCAGTTAATGTGAGTTCACTCATGTCTTTACTAGTATCTGGATAATAAAGAGTATTATTCGTAACATCCCTAATGATTAAATCTTTATAAAAATTAGCAAACGTAATGGTAAATACAGCATGTTCTCCTACTATCTCATAATCATAGCTTGTCGTAATATTTGCAGCAAGTGACTTCAATCTAGATGCTGTTTCATATGGACAATAATAAAGAGCATGAATATTAACTGGTACGACAGTTAAAATGAAAAGCAACAGTATTTTTATTATTCTTTTCATCTCTACCATCCTCCATTATAATATTATAACATTATTATATTCTGAATTTAAAGAGTTTTTCGAAAACTTTACATTATTTTAAAGAATAACGATAAGTTTTATTTCGGACTTTTAAAATAAGCGTAATTTTGTCTGCTTGTTCTACTTCTTTCAGTAATTCGATGTAATAAACATTCGTTTGAGGTTGGCGATTTGGAACGACTTCTTTTAAACGGATCGTCTGTGTTTTTACCTCTCCATTTAACTCATATTCTACGGTTCCGACCAAATTCATCAAGTCGTAAAAATCGTAAACGCCTGAAATCTGCACATCAGGATCAAGTTCCATATTCGCACTTATTTTTAATAATGTTTTATCATAAGTATTGTTGATACTAGGTCTCAGGTACTCGATCGATGAGTAACATTCATTCGTTCTAACACAAAAATTATAAGTATGAGCAAAAGAAGATGCGATTTCATAACCGGTTATCGTAATTTGTGAATCTTTCCATATACTATCTTTCAAATTGATTGTTTCATTTGCTTTTATCTCATAACTTTGTTCGTTCTTATCTAGATTATAAGCATTAATGGCAACATGAATCGTACGTGGCTCTAGTGAAGAAGTCAAATTGCTACTATCTTCGACACGAAAACTCATCTTGCTATTTAACAGATGATTAGGAACTTCATATACAAGTAAATAGTTGACATCTTCTTCCCTACTGATCGATTGATTATCATAGGAGTTTCCTAGATCGATAAGACGATCGCGATAAGCGTTATTATGATAAAATTTATGTCCACCAACTTCTAAAGCAACCGTAGCTAAATCTAATTTATAATCTTTCACCGTTTTTCTTTTCATATTCAAATTGACGATTACTAAACTCATACCTTCCGGAGCGATTGTCGCTCCTTTATAGTCTTTGGCCGTAATATAAGTGTTATCGATTCGCATCGTAAAACGAGTCGTCGCAAAATAACTGCTGGCACCATAACTTTTGTTGTAGACAGTTTGATTCATAAAAACGAGAAAGCCAATCGTAACAAACGCAATGACGGCAATTAGATTAATCAAATATTTATTTTCAACATAAATATATTTGGCATAACGTAACGTTCTGCGAAAATCACGCTTGGTCTTATCCGTATCGATTTCTAGATTGACTTCAAATTCTTCACGGTCGGATTCTTCTACTTCGATCGCTTCTAAATCCTTGTTAAAATTAAACTTTTTGATATCGAAACCGGTCGCACGAACGGCTAATAAAATAACCTCGATCCATTCGGCAATAAAAATGGCCATGACAATGTCACGTACAGCACGGATGACACGAATATCGACTTGTCGTAATTCCATTGTCGTAACGGTATCATTCGCATAGACAAAGAGTACTACCGCAGCAACACAAACGATGATATTGACAATATAAAAAGTGATCGGCTTCTTCTTTGTAAACATCAAGCTAATGATAATAATCGATGCAATGATGCATAAAAAAGGCACGATAAACATCCAAACATCAAAAAGAGAACTCGTTAAATCCTGTCCAATTACATTTTGTGTCACCGATAAATAGTCGTTAAAAAAGCTAAAAATAGCATTAGTTCGATAGATTAAATAACCTACCAAAATCGTCATAATAAGATGAATCAATTTAAAATGTTTTGCTAAAAAGGCATACGGTTTACGTAATATCATCTTATCCACCCTCTATTCTTATAGTTACAGTATACCTTAATTTAGAATAAAAAAAAAGAAATTTTTGTAAATTCATATAAATTTTCACAAAGAAAAAAGGTAAAAAATTCTTTTTTACCCTAAATATTTTTTTATGATCGATTCAATATCCTGTTCAAAGTCTTCTTTAAACAAATAATCTTTAAATCCATCCTTCAAATAATGATCTTTAATAAAATCTTTTTTCTTGTCGAGCATGATAATCACTGGTGTATGAAATTTCTTTATTTTTTTCAACTCTTGCATAATCATATAGGCATTATCTGGCTTCATTTCATCATCCATGATGATGAGATCGTATTTTTCTCCGGCCTTTACTTTATCAATACATTCTTTTCCAAGCAAAATGGCATCTATTTCTAAATAATCTCTTTTTAGCACTTGTTCCATTTTCGCTAGTTCAATGCTATCATCATCGACTAATAAAATATGCTTTTTAAGATTCAAGTCATCGCTATATTCTTCGATGTTATCTAATACGGTATCTTCTTTTTTGGCAACTACTCGTTGGTCGAGCATGACGATAAATTCCGATCCTTTCCCCAGTTCACTTTTGATATTCAGTGTACCACCAAGCATTTTGATGATTTTAACCACAGCTGGCAAATCGACATCTAATTGGTTTAAACTATCCAATTCTTTTTCCGATAATTCTTCTTTCTGAGACAAAATGTCATTGATCTGTTCGATTCCCATACCGATTCCAGAATCTTTTACTGATATAATTAAACGACAAACATCATAGCGTTCTATCGTATTGATATCGACGGAAACCATTCCTTTTTTCGTATATTGAAAGGCATTGTAAATAATGGATATGAGGACTTGTTTTAATTTAAGAGAATCACCATATAAATTTTCCGGCAACGATTTATCTACATTATAAAGAAAATGAAGATTCTTATCACCTAATTGATTTTGTGCTTTTCTCTTGATATCCTCAAATAATTTAGGTGCATGATAAGTAGTATTGAAAAGGCGAATATGATTCATATCCATCGTGGAAATGTTCAAAACATTGTGAACCATAAAATATGCATTATTGGCACTTGTTTCAATGTGATTAAATAACGCTTCACGTCGTTTCACATCTTTCGTATTTTGATAATGTTTGACATCTTCCAAAATATTAGCAATTGGTTCTTTCACCTCTTGTGACATTTTAAATAAAAAGGTTGATTTATCATCGATCGAGTTTTGAACCAATTCACGATTTCGTAGCAACTCATTTACCATTTGCAAATCAGGGTTTTCAATCGTAAAATACATCAAAATGGTAACAAACGCAAAGACAGAGTTAATGATAATTAATCCTGGATTAATAGTTCTTAAAACAAAGACAAAAATCATTAATAAAATTAATACAAATAATGGATAATATTTTTTACTACTGATATTTTTAATGTTTTTACAAACACAAAAGATATCAAAAACGATACAAATTCCACCTACGATATAAAGCAAATTCGTCGCAGGCCCATAAGAATATAAATAAGTTCCATCATTATAATAATAAAGAGGCAAGAAGTTTACTAACGCAAGCATCATTACGTAAGCAATGATAATAAATAGCCAAATTTTTCGCTTATTTTTTTGAATTCGTTCATAAAAGGTAGGTTTTGATTGGAACGATACAAAGAAAATATAAACAGTAAACGTAAATTCCCAAGTTAGTAGATAAATCACAAATAATTTGTTAATAAAAGTATTTATGATGGTATAGAGTGGGGATACATCCATATTATATAGGAAATAGCAACATCCCAATTCTAATAACAAGCCAATTACATTGATGATCATCATAAAACTATAAATACTATTCTCCGTATTCTTAATCTTCTTTTTCGAAAAATAAACGATTGAAATCATAATGCTATAAAGTAAACTACAACAAATAGTAGTAATGCCTATTAACATCTTACACACCTCTTCTTTTTTTATTTATTATTATAAATGTAATGTTTTCGTATACCCAGTTTGTAGAAGTTCTTTCTGCTTCTCGGCATCTTTTTTCTCTAATGTAAGATAGTCCACTTTCCCAATTGGCGTAAGTGGTAATGCGTTCTCGATTTCGTATTCAACGGGCTGAGCATATTCTGCCAAATATTTTTCACATAAAACTTTTAGTTCTTCACAAACTTGATGTGTATTAAGACTAAAAGATTCATTTAACACAATATGAGCTTTTGGCAAATTTCCTTGTGCGTGATCAAGATCACTGATACCAACCACCGAACAAGCCTTGACCGCTGGATGAGCGGTGATGACAGTCTCTACTTCACTTGGGAATACTTTGAATCCATCGTGACGAACGATCATTCTTTTCATACGATCGACAATAAATAATAAGCCATCTTCATTCATATAACCGATATCACCAGTATGTAACCAACAGCGTCCATCTTTATGAGGGCGAATCATATCTTTTGTCGCTTCCTCATTCTCATAATAGGAAAGCATGGTATTAGGACTAATAATACAAACTTCTCCACGTTCGCCATAAGATAGTTCTTCACCAGTTTTCGGATCAAAAATAGAAATCGTCGTATGCGGGAATGGTATTCCTACACTACCGATCGCATTCGCTTCATTCGAAGTACAAGCGGATACCGCTCCTGTTACCTCCGTTAATCCATAACCTTTGACAACTAGATAAGGGCATCCATGTTTTTGTAAATAACGGTTCGTATTACGTTCCAAATTTTCATCCATTTTATCACCACCAACGGTTGGTGCAATGATATAAGATAAATCGGAATTTAAATGTTTTTTCAAGCCTAACTTATGTAAAAATAGATCCAATGATGTATCTTCTAATTTTGGATGATCGATTAAAAATCCATAGTGGGAAGGTACTCCTGTCATATGATTTGGACGATATTTTACCATATAGTGTGCAAAATCTTTCGGATCGAACTGTGGAATTAAAATCACTTCCATACCACAAGCAAGTGGCAAATGAAGTCCATTTCCAACTCCATAAGCAATAAACGTTGGCATAATATTTAACCAATTATGAGAAGATTGAAAATCAAAACCAGCTTGAATACAATCGAATGCTGCTGCATTCAAATTATCATTTGATAACACGACCCCTTTTGATTCTCCTGTCGTTCCTCCTGTGTGAACAATAACCAGCGGTGTATTTTTAGCGTACTTTGGATATCTCTCAATTCCTTTATAATTTTTGCCTGAATTTAGGAAATCATTCCATTTAATACATTCGCCAGATTTGGAATAATTTTTCTTTTTACTCTTCCATTCTTCTACAAACTCTTTGGCTTGATATCCCAGTTTCAATCCCATAGGAAGAGAATCAGCTGGCGATACTGTAACAATATTTTGAATATTTGTGTGCTCTTTCAAATTTTTTAATTTATCCGATGCTACATCGATCGAAACAATGAGCTTGGAATTTGTCATTTTCACATATTCTTCAATTTGTTCTCTACTTTTTCTTGGATCGACCATATTGGCAACCGCACCAATTTTACTAAGCGCATAAATCATATAAACAGCCTCTGGTGTAGTAGGCATCATGATGGTAACATTATCTCCTTGTTTTACTCCATAACTAAGAAAAGCCTTGGCAGTATCATCGATATTTTGAAAAAGTTCTCGATATGTAAAGGTTCGATCATAGTAACGCAACGCAACACGATCAAGATTATCTTTATTTTCCTCTTTTATATAACCATATATCGTGTTTTCAGGTAACTTCGATACCAATGCCTCCTTCGTATAAAATTTTTCCCATGGTCTATCCATAGATGGATATCCCTTCTTCTTTACTTCTTGTTCCATAATATATTCCCCCTTTGAGTAAAGATTTTTTATAGGTAGACAAGTATGCATTCTCATCTATTTTTTGTACACAAAAATCACCCTATTGATAAGGAAAGTATAACATTTTTAGATAAAAAAATAAAGTGTTTTTCACTTTATTTTTCATTGCCATATAAATTAAGTAACTTATCGTAGATGCCTGGTTCAACACGATTCAAACAATTGATCGTAAGTTCTAGTGACTTTTGATATTCCCCTTTATAAAATAGAATCTCAGAATATGTTAAATTTTTATCCAAGTCTTCTACCGAAGTACGATAACGATTACCATAAACGATCGCCATTTCCGCAAACATAGCCGTCTTCATCATTTCTTTCGTTGTTCCATACAATTTCAGTACCAAATCACGAGCTGTATCGACACGCGTATTCAATACGCTGATCGTAATAGGTTTTTTATCAAGTTCACGTACAATTTCTTTAATTGCTGCCTGGGCTTCGTTCAATTCAACAAAGTAAGACTGCGGAATCACTGGTAAATTATATTCACGAATCTTATTTTTAGAGTCTTTTAAAATTGATTTTACTTCTTCTAATTGCTGACGAGCACGTACTTCATCTTCTTTCATCGAACCAATCGCATCTAAAGAATTATCTAATCGATCTTCGATTGACGCCAATTTATTGACTAGTACTTCTACTTCTTTCGTCAATTTTGAATAAGCAAACGTATTGTTTCCCGTATGATTGATCAAAACTTTATAATCTCCATTTAAACTCTTTAGCTCTTCTCTAACTTCACTCAAAAGCGATAGATCATCATTGGAAAGATTATAAACCTTTTTAATATCGTCAATTTGCGCAAAAATATCAGCAATCAGACTATTCATTTTTTCAAGACGATTCTTAAGAGCAGCATTCGCTTCTTCATAGATTCCTCGATTTACTTTTTCTTTTTCAAAATCTGCAAATAGAGAATCGAAATAATCAAGTAATACTTTTAATTCAAATAAACTATCTTCTAGGTTTAATACTTTTGCACGATCCAGAATATCACTTATTTTCTTATTTGCTTCATCGACGTTGTATTCGACATTCAAATAATCGAGAGGATACCCAGCTTTAGTCATAGCCTGATAAGTATCCGTAATTTCTTTCATACGCTTTGGCAAAATCGAATCTGCCATAAGAACAATGCCCGGTACTTCTTCGATTACGACACTCATGTGTTTTAACATTTCATCGATTGCTTTAATGATCTGCGTTACTTCGGTATAATCATTATTCTCCATCGCACGTTCAAAATCCTCAAAACGTTTGGCGATATTCTCAAATTGTAACGATACGGAACTAGCGATTTCTCCATATTCCTCTTTCGTATCCGTAAACTTTTGATAAAGTTCTCGATAAGTTGCTTTTAATTTCGTAATAATAGCACGATTACGTTCTTCACTCGTCGTAATTTCTTTAATTTCGTTTAATAAAAATTCAGATCCTTCACGCACTTTATAAATTTCCATTTCCAGTTTGGCAATTTTATATAAAGTACTTTTATAATCCATTTTCGATAACGAATAATCTGCTTCTAACAGCATATCGGTAATCTTTGGAATTTGTTCTTTTTTGATTTCTGTTAAACGATCGTTCCATTCGTGATACATCGCTTCCAATTTATCGTTTTTCAAAAACGATTCGATTTTCGATAATTCTGGCATGATAGGAGCACTTTCGATCTGGTTTTTTTCGACCTCTAATTCTTCTAATCGTTTTTTATATTTCTTATTTTTATTCCCTTGAATTAAGTTTAATGTTACGACGATTACGATAACAGACACAAAAAAGAGTGTCACAAAAATCAATGTTATACTATCCATCGTATCACCTCGCTATTATAATAATACCACAAAATTCGACTTTTATCTCTATATTTTGTTTTTTTTTGAAAAAATAAAAGAAAGAAGTCCCGTTTGTTCTTGACTTATCAAGGATTACATAATATAATTATAACTGCGTATTGCTTGTAGCAGCGTTGTTTCTGAAAATAGTAACGTGTTTATTCCCAATTTTGGAATATTAGTAACTTTAGCTGCAAAGCGAAGATATGAAAATAAACACCCTATTATTTGGCAGACAACCTCTTGTAATATGTAAATATAAAAGGAGGATGAAACATGGCAAGATATACTGGATCAACTTATCGTAAAGCGAGAAGACTTGGTTTTTCTATTAGTGAAACTGGTAAAGAATTAGCAAAGAAACCTTATGCACCAGGACAACACGGACAAAGTCGTGGTAAGAAATTATCAAACTATGGTGTTCAATTACAAGAAAAACAAAAACTTCGTTATATGTATGGATTAAACGAAAAACAATTCCATAAGACTTTCGTAGAAGCTGGTAAGTTAAAAGGTGTTCATGGTGAAAATTTCTTAAGATTACTAGAAAGTCGTTTATATAACTTAGTATATCGTATTGGTTTTGCAAATACGAGAAAAGCAGCTAGACAATTAGTAAATCATGGACATATTACGGTTAATGGTAAAAAAGTTGATATTCCATCTTATCGTTGTGTACCAGGTGATGTAATCGCAATTAAAGAACAATCAAAAGAACATCCTGCAGTGAAAGCAGCACTTGAAAATGTTCACAATCGTGTTGAATTTATCACTTACGATGAAAACAAGATGGCCGCTACTTATGTAAGATATCCTGAACGTAGTGAATTAAATGCTGATATCAACGAATCATTGATTATCGAATTCTATAACCGTTCATAAAAAGAGATTGAAAAATCTCTTTTTTTATTATCTTTCGATATCCATATATTTTTGATAAGTAGGTAAAATGCCTACTTTTTCTTTATTCAAACTTGGCTTCATTTGGAATACACCAGGAAAACAATTTCCTTCTATCAATATTGCTTCATGATCGGTAATCGCGACATCCCATCCAATATAAGCAACCTCTGGTATTTCTAAAGCAGCTTTTTCTACTAGGACCTTTGCTTCTTCAAAATGTGGTACTTGAAATCCTACGATCTGTTTTTTAGTAATTGGATGTTTCCCATAATAATGATCGTCCTTATCGATCGCCGGTACTAATACTTGCCCTTTCTCATTCGTAAAAGTATACATTCCTCCTCCAGAGAAATTGTCGATCACACCACCATTGCCAATTTTCAAGAGACTTTGCAAAAGATATGCTTTCCCATTTATAGAAAAAGTAAACATACGTAGTGTATTGACACTACCAGGGTATAGTTCTTGCAAGTTTTTATGTTGCTTGATTACTTCTTCGACCAAATACTGTTTGTTATTCTTTAATCGTTCATATAAAGTTCTCATATCAATCGAATCAACACTGATTTTTTCCACGCCAGTTCCACCATTTCCATCGACCGGTTTTGCAATAATTTCTTCTTTTCCAATCAAAAACTGTTCGAATTCATCGACCGTTGCTTCCTTTAAGGAAATCCAATCTCGTTTCATATAATTGGAAAAACGTTTATTGAAGATGATTTTATCGTCAAATAAATACCAATAAGCTCGATCATTATATTTCTTTACGATCGCATTGTTGATTCCCCTCGTCAAAAAGGTCTTACGTTCTTCTTTCTTTAAATGGTAAAATTCAAATTCCTGATAATCATAGTAGCCAGCTTGATATCGAAACCCACAATAAATCATATCACAGAAAATCCATAAAAAAGATTTATGTGCTTTCTTACTCACCTTTTTCGCAATCTTGATCATGTTACGATAATCCATGTGGATAATTCGTCCCCATACATATTTTAATTTTCTCATACTCTCACTACTCACTCTAAATATTATTATAGCATGTAATCAAAAGAAAAAGTCACTATCTTTGCAAATAGTGACTTTTTGTCTAATTTTTAAACTTTCCTACGTAATATTTCTTCTTTCCTCTTCTTACGACCACATATTTGGTATCGATGGCGTCTTCTTTACAAATGATATGCTCCAAATTCGTCACTTTTTTGCCATTGATCATAATAGAACCGTTTGATACGAATTCTCTAGCCTCTCGTTTACTAGACGCTATATTGTAATGGACTAAGAAATCCACAATATTTTCTTCACTTTCGATCATAAACTGTGGAAAAGTCTTCAAAGCAGTTTCAATCTCATGAGCAGTTAAATCTCCAATTTCACCGCTAAATAATACTTCACTAATATGAACAGCACGTTCATATTCTTCCCTACCATGCAAGAAGGTTACCACTTCACGAGCAAGCGCTTTATGAGCATTTCGAAGATGAGGATTTTCTTTATGATCACGTTCTAATGCTTCGATTTCTTCTCTTGATAAGAAGGTAAATATCTTTAGATAATCGATGACCATTTCATCTTCGGCATTTAATAAATATTGATACATTTCATATGGAGATGTTTTTTCTTTGGAAAGCCATAAAGCGTTTCCTTCACTCTTGCCGAATTTATTACCACTCTTATCGGTCACTAGCGGCATCGTAAAAGCATATGCCTCTTTTCCTGTTTTCTTACGAATTAGATCAACACCAGCCGTAATATTTCCCCATTGGTCTGAACCAGCTACTTGCATCGTGCAATTTTTCGTTTCATAAAGATGTAAGAAATCCATTGCTTGTAACAGCATGTAAGAAAATTCCGTAAAGGTGATTCCAGTATCCATTCTTCTTCTGATAATATCTTTATCTAACATATAATTAATATTGAAAAATTTGCCGTAATCTCTTAAAAAATCAAGTACATTCAAATCTTTCGTCCAATCATAGTTATTGACGACCTCAAAGCCAAATAATTCTTTTACTTGTTTCGTAAGTCCCTCAATATTATGTTCAATTTCTTCAATTGGCTTTATTTCACGTTCTGCGGTTGGTCTTGGATCACCAATTCTACCGGTTGCTCCGCCGATGAGTAAAAGAGGATGATGTCCACCTTCTTTTAAACGTTTTGATATTAAGAAACTAGAGAGATGTCCCAAATGTAGACTATCTCCGGTAGGATCCGTTCCAATATAGAAAGTCATTCCACCTTCATTTAATTTTTGTTCTAATTCAGGACTTGTAATATCTTTAATTAATCCTCTCCACTTTAAATCTTCAAATAATGTCATGTTATTTCCTCCTCAATAATTACTTTCTAATCTCTCTTGGACAATTCCCATTTTACGAAAGCAAGCTTTTTTCATATCTTGATCCGTAAATCCTAGACTGTGTCCAAGTACTAATACTTTACTTAAAATGGTTTCAATTTTAGATGCGGTATAATCATGTCGAAATTCTGACACTGATTGATACAATTCCAAAAACTGCAAATCGAGAGTGCGATACATAAGATCCGAAACCGTATTTTGAATATTAGCATGCAAATAATTGCAAAAACAAAGAACCATCGTCACCACATCTGCATATTCTTCCAATATGACTTCTTTTGGACTTGGACCTTTGACACTCCAATATTTAAAACATCTTGTTTCATTTGCCAATTCTCCAATTTCTACTAATAAAGAAAGAATATTCTTATCTCGCATACTTTCTAAATTAGCACCATATTTATGAATAAACTCTATATCTAATTTTTTATTTTGTTCATACACTTCTTCTAACCACATATGACCTCCTCAAATAAAAAAGTCATGATAAATTTAAGGGCGAAAATCCGCGGTACCACCTTAATTCATCATGACTGATCTCTCTCTTTTAACGCAAGAATACGGTTGAACTCCAAATGGGTAATTTCATTATTTCTCCTTGGTTCATTTTCACCATCCATGAACTCTCTTATTACCGAAAAAATAACTACTGACATTCTTCTTCATTCAATAATGTAACAACTATATCATATTCTATTTTTCTTGTCAATGAAATAGTACTATTTACTCTTTTTCATCCTCATGGATTTCTTCGATGATCTTTTCGATATTTTGACCATAGGCAATCGATTCATCATAGACAAATTCTAATTCTGGTATATGTCGAATATCAACGCGATCAAAAAGTTTACTACGAATAAACCCTTTGGCATTATTGAGAGCTTTTAAGGTCTCTTTTTTCTTACTTTCATCTAAAACCGTCACATAGACTTTCGCATAGCTTAAATCGCTTGCGACTTTACAATCCGTAACGGTTACAAAGTGAATATCTTTATCTTTTACTTCAGTTGCTAAAACATAGCTAATTTGTTCTACTAACATGTCGGAAATTCTTTCAATTTTTATATTCATTCTTTCACCTCATATTATTATTATACCTTAGGATTCTTATTTTATCAATTCTATTTCAAGGAAACGAACATCGAAAAAGGCAGAACACTGTTCCTGCCTTTCGAATCATTATTTTTTCACTTCTACCATTTCATAAGCTTCGATCGTATCGCCTACTTTAATATCACTGAAGTTTTCGATAGTAATTCCACATTCCAAGCCTTTTTTCACTTCTTTTACAGCATCTTTTTCTCTTTGTAGAGAGTTAATTTTACCATCATAAATAACAAGGCTATCACGAATAATACGTGCTTGGGCATTATTTTTGATAACACCATCTGTTACATAAGATCCAGCAATGGTTCCTACTTTCGAGAATTTAAATAATTGTCTTACTTCAGCAGAACCAATAATTTGTTCCTCATATTCTGGATCCAACATACCACGCATTGCTGCTTCCATTTCCTCTACTGCTTTATAAATGATATTATAAAGTCTAATTTCAACACCATTTTCTTTCGCATAATCTTTAATATTATTAGAAGGTCGAACATTAAAACCAATAATCAAGGCATTCGATGCTTTCGCAAGTACGATATCACTTTCCGTAATTGCACCAACACTACTACGAATGACATTGACTTTTACACCTTCGACATTGATTTTTTCTAAAGAGTTTTTAACAGCTTCGCTCGATCCATTGACATCAGCTTTGACAATCACGTTAATTTCTTTCACGCCTTCTTGAATTTTAGAGAACAAATCATCGAGTGTAACAGCATTCGTTTTACTATTCTCTCTTAAACGAGCTTGTGTTTTGCGTTCTTCACCAATGCTTCTTGCTTGTTTTTCCGTTTCAAAGGCCATGAATTTATCACCAGCCATAGGAGTATCGTTGATACCCGTAATTTCGACTGGTTCACTAGGAAGTGCCTCCGTAATATCTTCGTTTTTATCATTTTTCATCGTACGAACTTTTCCATAAGCCGTTCCAACGACAATTGGATCGCCTAGACGGAGGGTTCCATTTTGAATCAAAATCGTTACCACTGGTCCTAAGTGTTTATCGAGTCGTGATTCTACGACAGTTCCACTGGCATAACGATTTGGATTTGCTTTATATTCTTGCATCTCAGAAATGAGTAGAATGTTTTCTAGTAATTCATCAATGCCTTCTCCTGTCACAGCTACAATTTTGTTATATAAAGTATCTCCGCCCCATTCATCTGGAGTAAGTCCCATTTCCGATAATTCGGTCATAATACGTTCTGGATTAGCACCCGGTTTATCCATTTTGTTGATGGCAACGATAATCGGAACGCCGGCTGCTTTGGCATGATCGACTGCTTCCTTAGTCTGTGGCATGACACCATCATCGGCAGCTACAATAATGATAATAATATCTGTTATTTTAGCTCCTCGTGCACGCATTTCCGTAAAAGCGGCATGTCCTGGTGTATCGATAAACGTGATTGGTTTTCCTTTGTAATTTACTTGATAGGCACTAATTGCTTGGGTAATCCCACCTGCTTCACTAGCTGCAACGTTCGATTTACGAATCGTATCGAGCAAAGTTGTTTTTCCATGATCAACATGTCCCATAATCGTCACAACAGGAGCACGCTCTACCAAATCTTCGTCACGATCAATAATTTCGAATGCTTCAAAGTTCGTCACATCAGCTGTTTCTTCTCGCTTTAATTCTTTCTTATAATCCGATACGATCAATTCGGCCTGTTCTTCTGTTACGACATTATTGACCGTTGCCATGATTCCCAATAAGAACAACTTCTTAATTACTTCCGCTGGTGTTACATGAAGTGCCTTTGCTAAATCACCAATCGTCATTCCCTCCCTATAAAGAATGACTTTGTCATGATCAATTGGAGCATTGGACATCAATTTTTCTTTATTTTTATACATTTCTTTTTTCTTGTTTTGGAATTCTTTTTTACTATTCGCATTGGGAATCGGTTTCTTTTTGTTCTTTTGAGGTTTCAAAGTGTCTACTTTTATTTTTTCTTTACTGGTAATTTCTTCGGCAATATCCTCTAGTTCTTCTAACTCTTCCAGTTCTTCCTCTTCTTCCACTTCATTATTCAACATAATGTCTAACTCTGTGATCATTTCATCATCTAGCAAATCATCCTCGTTTGTGATATCAAATCCCAATTCTTTCCCCATTGCTAGAATTTCTTCTACTGTTTTATTTACGTCTTCTGCATACTCTCTTACAGACATCATAAAATCACCTCTTTCTATATTGTCCTGATTTTAACTCCTACCTCTTGGAATAAATCCATCGTTCTTTGATCAGGATAGGTACCATTTACCACCACTTCTTTAATTCCGGCATTGACGATCATTTTACCACACGTAAAACAAGGCGTAACCGTAATATACATAATGGCTCCTTCCGTCGCAACGCCATTTTTGGCAGCTTGCAACAATGCATTTTGTTCCGCATGAACGGCTCTACAAATGTCTAATCGTTCCCCACTAGGGATGTTCATTTGTTTGCGAATACATCCTAATTTTTCACAATGTTCACTTTTACTTGGCGCACCATTATAACCTGTAGAAATAACAGCATTATTTTTGACTAAAACAGCTCCCACCTGTCTACTCAAACAGGTGCTTCGTTTCGCTGCGAGATGCGCGATCTCCATAAAATATTCATCGAAACTTAGTCGATCCATATAACACCTACTTTACTAACGCTTCTAATTCTTCGTAAATCGTATCTGGTATTTCTACTTCGAGCGTACGATTCAATATTTTTGTTTTTTTAGCTTTGGCAATTACTTCATGATCAAGTTTTAAATAAGCTCCTCGTCCATTTTGTTTTCCCGTCATATCGACAATGACTTCATTTAGAGGGGTTCTCAAAACACGTACTAATTCACTTTTCGGATATTTCTCACGTGTTACGACACATGTACGCATTGGTATCTTTTTTACTTTCATATTATCCCTCGATTAGGTTGATGCCATCTTCACGTGCTTGTTCATAAGTTTTGACATCGATTTTAAAATGCGTAAGACGAGCTGCTAGACGAACATTAAGTCCTTTTTTACCAATCGCCAGCGATAAATTATCTTGACTAACAACAACCATAGCTTCTTTCTTTTCTTCATCTAAAATCAAAACATGTAAATCTTTTGCTGGGCTTAAAGCATTAGCAATAAATTTCGCATTATCAGCATCATATGGTACAACATCGATTTTTTCATTTCCTAATTCTTTTAAAATATTGTTGATGCGCATTCCTTTTTCACCAATACAAGCACCTACCGGATCGATATTAGGATTGATACTTTCGACCGCAACCTTACTTCTGACACCAGCCTCACGAGCAACACCATGAACGAGAATTAATCCTTCGTTGATTTCCGGAATCTCTAACTCAAATAAACGTTTTACAAAACCATAGTGAACACGAGAAAGTAAAATAACAGGTCCCTTTGAATTATTATCAACTTTAGTAATATATACTTTGATATTAGATCCCATTTTAATGGTCTCTCCAGGAATAATTTCTGTCTTTGGTAAAATCCCTTGAGCTTTTCCCAAATCGATATAATAATTACGAACATCTTCCATCGCTACTAATCCAACTACTAATTCATCTTGTTTATCACTATACGTTTCCAATATGATATTTCGTTCTGCTTCACGAATCTTTTGAACGATTACTTGCTTTGCTGTAGCTGCAGCAACTCTTCCGAAATCTTTTGGTGTTACTTCTTCTTCGATCGTTTCTCCAATTTGAATATCTGGAACAATCTTTCTTGCTTCATCCAATGTCAAATGAATGCGAGAATCAAACATGATTTCTTTCATATCTTCAAAATCTTCATTATCAAGTTCATCTTGATGTTCTTCATAATATTTTTCTACTTCATCATAATTGATGCAACCATATTCATCAGGATCCTTCACTACCGTCTTATAAGATGTCACGGTAATTTCACCCGTATCCTTGTTAAATTTAACATGAGCATTTGGTAATCCATAGTTTTTCTTATATGCACTAGTAAGTGCAAGCTCCATTGCATCGTAAATATAATCTTCGTCGATTCCTTTTTCTTTTACTAAAGTATCTAATGCTTTTTTAAATGCTTTTGGATCCATTCCATGTTCTTCTACTACTTCTTTTTTCTTCCTTGCCATATTACTCACTACCTTTCTCTTTCGAACATACATCTAGAATATAATTATCCGTCAAAAAATCCATCTTATCGACGATTGGATTAATCGCCTCTGTCACGCGTACACAATCATCTAAATCGATAAATCCTTCTTTGTCGATTTCGACGCGTAAATAATATACGCTACCTTCTTTTACGTAGGATACTTTATCTAGTACATACCCACATTTTTCGATTTCCGCTTCGATCAAAGCGCGTACTTTTTCTTCTATCATCGTAACCTCCATCTACAGGAAAGAGTGGGATGTCCCACTCTTTCTCTGTCTTTCACCGTTTACATTATATCATACATTTCCTGATTTTTACCAACTTTTTCTTAATATTTCAAAAAAATTTGATATAATATTAGATATGGAGATGACAAATATGAAAAATGATAAACGAAAAGAGACAATAAAAAATGCAATCATGGGTCTATCTGCCTTTTTCATTTATATGATTTTATCAAATACTCAAGGACTTCCTTTTATCCTCTTAGGAATCGATACGGCTGATCTACCATTATTATTTCGAATTATCTATTTAATTATTTATCAATTATTGATGTTAGGAATTGTGGCTTTTATCTTCCGTGATCGTCTAAAACGTGACTATGAAGATTTAAAGCAAAACCATCAAACTTATTTCAAGAAATACTTTAAATATTGGTTCTTAATTTTAATCCTTATGATGGCCAGCAACGTTCTGATTACATTAGTGACGAACTCGAATATCGCAGCTAATGAAGAGATGATTCGTGAAAACTTCCAAGTATCCCCAATTTATGTTTTCATATCAGCAGTTTTGATCGCACCATTCTTAGAAGAATTAGTGTTACGTTTAGGATTCCGTTATATGTTTCCTTCTAAATGGTTATTCATTATTCTATCAGGATTTGTCTTTGGAGGACTTCACGTTTTCACGAGTGCTCAAACATTAGTTGAACTTTTATATATCATTCCTTATGGAATCCCTGGTTTGGTATTCGCTTACATTTTAGATGAAAGTGACAACATCTTCGTTCCCATAGGACTTCATTTCGTCCATAATGGAATTCTAATGTCGTTACAATTCGTTCTTTACTTATTTCTTTAAAAAGAGTAACTCTACTCTTTTTCTTTTTACATTTCTTTCCACATCCATTCTATACAAACGAATCCTTTTTTGATACAATAAATATGGTGAGAATATGAAAAATGAAACAACGACAAAGGATGAAAAAAATTTCTCATGGTTGCATTTTCTCAAATATGGATTCGTCATTATCATCGTAATTGGTGGATTATTTCTATATAGTCATTTTATTGCAACTCATGGATTAAAAATAAAAGAATATAAAATTGTAAGTTCTCAAATTACCGATACTTTTCATGGACTAAAAATAGTCCATTTCAGCGATATTCACTATGGAATGACGACAACGGAAAAGGATCTCAACAATATTCAAGAGAAAATCAACAATCTAAATCCAGATATCGTTGTCTTTACAGGAGATCTATTCGATCAAGATATCGAAATTAAGGAAGAAGATCAAGAGATATTAACAGAATTTTTAAAAGGAATCAATGCCAATATCAGCAAATATGCCATTACAGGAGAAGATGATTATTCCATCGCCAGTTATCCGATCATTCTCGAAAATGGTGGTTTTATCAATCTAGATGAAAAATATGATATGATCTATAACGAAAACTACGAATCGATTTTTATCGCTGGATTGAGTACCAATTTACAAGGAACCAAAAATGCCAAAGACAAACTGATTCCTGCAATCGAATATTTGAATAGTTTTACAGAGGTAGCTGATGAAAATGGTAACATCACGAGTAACAATCAAAAACCAACTTATACCATCTTAATCATGCATGAACCAGATGACATTGATAGCATCGACTATGGAAAATTTGACTTAGTTTTGGCTGGCCATAATCACGGTGGTCAAATTAGACTTCCTCTAATCGGCGGCCTCTTACTACAAGATCATGCTAGTCATTATCGAAATGGCCATTATACTTTAAATAATACGGAATTTTATATTTCCAGCGGAATTGGTACTACTAAAATTCCATTTCGTCTCTGGAATCGTCCATCGATCAATTTTTACCGTTTAACCAATCATTAAAAGCACTTAATAAATAAGTGCTTTTACTTTATTTCGAACTTTTAAAATAGCTTGCTGGTTCGAATTCAAATTCTTAAACTTTTTTTGTTCAATTCCCTCTTCATCGATTTTATAATCGTAAAAGCCTAGTAACATTAAATTTTTACAAGCCGATTTTTTTAATGGTTGAGAATCAAAATAAGAATATTCCTGACAACACTTTTCCATAATTTCTTCAGGATTATCATATAATTCATAGGGATGTTTTTCAGCATAATAACGACTGATAATGTAAATTTTTAAATAATCACTACGATTACGATCATCAATCTCAGGATTCAGTTTCTTTATTTCACGGTAAACAGGGATCGCATGAAGGATTAAATAAGCGAGTAATCGTTCATCTTGTACTTTCAATTCCTGTTTCATCTCCAAATATAAAGCTTTCATATCATGTAATAGTTCTTTTCTTTTTTTCTTCAATTCTTTCGGAGAAAAGACTTCTGTTAAATTGGCTTCTAAATAATCTTCGTTGGTCATTCCATATTGATATTTCATGTATACACTCCTAGTTATGTCTTTTTTCGCTTTATTATATCGGTATTAACTCAAAATAGCAAGCAAATCATCGATAATATATGAAATAATATATTCTTTATTTTCTTTTCTTGTTTGCATCGAGACTTTTAATTCTTTCGTAAGATAAGTATTGCTCGATTTGCTATAAATCGCATAATAAACAACATCATCTTCGCCACTTGGATTTGCTGGATCTTCGATATTCATTTTCCCTGTTACTCCTACACCATACGTACTCGTTGTAAAATCACTAATTGCTTTTGCCATCGCTCGAGCAACTTCCTTACTATACACCGTATAAGCATCAATCGTAGATTTTGGCACTCCCATTTTGATCTTATAACCATTTGAATAAGTGACAGCTCCAAAATGAAACACTTCGGAAACTCCGGGAATTGAGGTCAATGTATTGGCAAGACACCCTCCCGTACAAGATTCCATCGTAGCAATTGTCTCTTTCCTTTCGATTAATTTATGAACGACTTGTTCCACTTTATCATTCATTTTGATTCCTCCTCTGATAATAATTGTCGATCCACTTATGTTCATTACGACGATGATAAGATGCTATTTTAGTTTGTATTTCTGGATCTAGTAAAGTTGCATCTTCCATATATGTCGCAATATCTTTATAGCGTAGTCCTAACTTCTCTTCATCCGTCATATGACTTAAACCATCACTTGGCTTCTTATATAGTATTTCTCTTGGAACTTCTAGATATTCTCCTATTTTAATGACTTCTTCAACTGTGTAATCTGCAAGTACAGCAATATCACTTACATTGTCACCACCCTTGGTAAAATATCCAACATATCGTTCTGACTTATTGGAGTTCCCAACCACTAAATATCCTTGCCCTTTCAACTGAGAAAAGAATGCTCCAATATAATAGCACGCAGCCATACGAAGTCTCGGCTTTAAATTAATATCACTATCAACCAGCTCTGATTCATGTTGAATAAGTGCACCAAAACTATCATAAAAACCTTTTCGAAACACATCAAAAGTTTCCGTTAAATCAAAACGATAAAGAGGAAAATCATAATAAGAACTAATTCGCTTAGCATCTTTTTCATCCTGTTCATTGGAATGACATGGTAAAGCAACACCAATAACATTTTCTTTTCCAAGTGCCCGTGTAAATAAAGCTGCTGAAACAGCACTATCCTTACCACCGCTAATTCCAATTACAGCACCTTTCAAATGATATTTTTCGTAATAATCTCGAATAAAACTCACAATATTTCTTACTTCTTTTGCTGCATCAAATGTTTTCATGAAATTCGCTCTCTTTTCTATAAAATGATAATGTTATTCGCCTATCATTATTTCGTTATAAACACCTTTCTATCTTCTCTTTTTACATGAGAGATTATAATACTTTGCGGTATCCCTCTTTTGTATAATATTTTGTCATAACTAAATAAACTGCTTCGATCATCAAATAATAAATAACTAGATCTCTCGCATCTTCATCTTCTCTTCCATTTAAACAATTGGATATTGTTCGTTTCTGTTTCTCGGTCAATGCAGTCAATCCTTGTGAGAGTATCTTTTTCCCTTCCAATACTTCTTCGCATAAGTTATTGACTGTATCAAACTTTGCTTTTAATTTTAATTCTTTCCCTAGTTTCGGATATGTTTGCTTCCTATAACTTTGAATAAACTGTCGATCGGCATCGCTCAGCTCTATGTATGTCTTCGGACCTTTTCTCAATATTTTTTTCATTTCCTCGTCCTCGCCTACATAAGTGAGAGTATCTTTTTCCTGTGTTTTTTTTGCTTCTTGTTCACGAAAGTTTTTAAGATATTTTTCCATTTCTCTATCTATCTCTTCTGCTTCTTTTCTTCTTTGGTAAGCAACCTCTGGAATGTAAATACCACTTTGTTTTAAATTATAGTTCTTATAAAATTTGACAAATTGAATCATAAGTTCTTGATTGGAAATTGTTATAAGTCTACCAGTAAACGGTATATACTCTTTTTCTGGCTTTTGAATATTATGATTTCCTAAATAATGAAATCCTTCTGGCACACTCCTTTTTTGTGTAATCCAAATAGCTACTCGATAAACGGATAACAAACCTAAATCATCCGGATAGAATGTGATTTCTCCTAACTTTTTTATTTCCTCTTTTCTTAATGGTTTAAATCGCTCTTCCCAAAGTACAAAGCTTGTTTGAATAAACTCTAAATCGTCAATTTCCTCTTTTGTCTTTGGCAAAGTATCATCTTTTGTAATCTTAACATAAAAGATAGGTAAACCATGTACACGATATTCATAGTTATCAATCTTGACAAAGATTAAATAACGATTATTAAATTCTTCATCTTCTAGTCCTTCTAGTTTCAAATAAAATGTGTCTCCTATTTCCCAGTTCCATGGATTGCTTTTATCTTTCATAAATCATCCTCTATTTCATTTATAACATACCATATTTTCTTTAAAAAGAAAAGAGAAACACTATCGGTTCTCTTTTCATAATTGAGGAATAAAGATTAATCTTTACTCTTTAATAATGCTTGTAACTCTTGCAAGCGTGTTGGATCCATCGCTTTCGTATTTTCTAAAGGATACGGAATTTTTAAATCATGATACTTTTCTTTTCCTAATTCATGATAAGGTAGAAGTTCGACTTTTTCCACATTGGGAATTTGTTTTATATATTGTTTTAATTTTAAGATATAATCTTCTGTATCATTGATTCCAGGAACGATTACTTGGCGTAACCAAAGGGGTTTTTGCATTTTAATACATACATCTAGAAAATGATGAAACTCCTTCATCGTTGATCCTGTCATTTTTTTAAACCCTTCTTCGTCGATCGCTTTAATATCGAGAATGACAAGATCGGTATATTTTAAAATTTCTTCATAATCACCAAATCCAACACCGGCTGTATCTAAAGCAGTATGAAGATTACAAGTTTTCGCAAGGCGCAAACATTCTAACAAGAATTCTGGTTGAAGAAGTGGCTCTCCTCCTGAAAAGGTAAGACCACCTTCTTCTCCATAATAATTTTTATATTTTAGTACTTTCCTTATTAATTCATCAGGAGTCATAAGAAGTTTATCTTCCATTTTCCATGTTTCAGGATTATGACAAAATAAACATCTTAACTTACATCCTTGTAAAAAGACGACATAACGAATTCCGGGACCATCTACTAGTCCCATTGTTTCGATCGATGAAATACTACCCTTGATCATACACGTTCATGGAAAGTACGGCTAATTACTTCTAATTGTTGTTCACGGCTAAGACGATTAAAATTAACCGCATAACCAGAAACACGAATTGTTAGAGTTGGATATTTCTCTGGGTGTTCCATAGCATCTACTAACGTTTCACGATTGAACACATTAACATTAAGATGTTGTGCCCCCTGTTTAAAATAACCATCTAACAGACTTACTAAGTTTTGAATTCTTTCTTCTTCTGTATGTCCTAAAGCATTTGGAACAATGGAGAAAGTGTTAGATACTCCATCTTGGCAAATATCTTTATAAGGAATTTTCGCAACCGAATTTAATGATGCAAGTGCTCCACTTTCATCTCTTCCATGCATTGGATTAGCACCTGGCGCGAATGGCACTCCGGATGCTCTTCCATCTGGAGTTGCTCCCGTTTTCTTACCATATACGACATTTGATGTAATTGTTAAAATTGATAAGGTATGAATAGCATTACGATAAAGTGGATGTTTTTTTAATTCGTTTGAAAATTTTGTTACGAGATCGACAGCAATTTTGTCAACACGATCATCGTCGTTTCCATATTTTGGATAATCTCCTTCGATTTCAAAATCAATGGCAATACCATCTTCATCACGAATCGGTTTTACTTTCGCATACTTAATTGCCGATAGTGAATCAACTGCAACTGATAATCCAGCTGCCCCAAAAGCCATCAAACGACCAACTTTCGTATCATGAAGGGCCATTTGACCTCTTTCATATGCGTATTTATCGTGCATGTAGTGAATAATATTCATTGCATCTACATAAGTTTTCGCTACTTTCTCAAGCATGATATCATATGCTTTTTTGACTTTATCATAATCCAATATTTCATCCGTAATTGGTTCAATTCCATCGACTACTTTGTCCTTCTTCATTTCATCAACACCACCATTGATTGCATAAAGAAGAGCCTTCGCCAAATTGCAACGAGCTCCAAAGAACTGCATTTGCTTTCCTACTTTCATGGCTGATACACAACATGCGATCGCATAGTCATCGCCATAAATTGGTCTCATCAAGTCATCACTTTCGTATTGAAGAGCATCTGTTTTAATACTCATCATTGCACAGTACTTCTTGAAGTTCTCTGGTAGATCATTACTCCAAAGAACAGTCATGTTTGGCTCTGGTGCTGGTCCTAGATTCGTAAGAGTATGAAGATAGCGGAAAGAGTTTTTTGTGACTAAACTTTTTCCATCTAAGCTCATACCACCAATCGATTCTGTAACCCAAGTTGGATCACCAGCAAAAAGTTCATTATATTCTGGTGTTCTAAGATGACGAGCAATACGTAACTTAATGATGAATTGATCGATCAATTCTTGAGCCTCATCTTCTGTTAAATTCCCTTCTTCTAGATCTCTTTCGATATAAATATCTAAGAAAGTAGAGGTTCTCCCTAAACTCATAGCGGCTCCGTTATTTTCTTTGATGGCTGCTAAGTATCCAAAGTATAACCATTGAATCGCTTCTTTCGCATTCTCTGCCGGCTTACTAATATCAAATCCATAAGCAAGAGCCATTTGCTTCATTTCTTCTAAAGCTCGATATTGTTCACTTACTTCTTCGCGTAATTGAATAATATCAGGAGTGATTTCTCCAACTAAGTTATCCCAATCTTTTTTCTTTTCTGCCATCAAGTAATCGATTCCATATAACGCAATACGACGATAGTCTCCAATAATACGTCCTCTACCATAAGCATCTGGTAATCCAGTGATCAACCCAGCATGACGAGCTTTCCTAATATCACTTGTATAAGCATCAAATACTCCTTGATTATGAGTTTTACGATAAAGATTGAAGTAATGATCTACTTCAGGATCTAATTCATATCCATATGATTTTAATGCACTATAAACCATACGAATTCCTCCATATGGATTTACGATTCTCTTCAATGGTTCGTCTGTTTGTAATCCTACGATTACTTCATTTTCTTTATCGATATATCCAGGATCAAAAGCGTTGATTCCTGACATATGTTTTGTATCGACATCGAGAATGCCTCGTTTTAATTCTTCTTGTAACAAGGTTTGACATTTTGACCACACTTTTTCAGTCTTTTTACTAACACCGGCCAAAAAATGATCATCGCCAGTATATTCTTTATAATTGTTCAGAATGAAATCGCGTACATCGATTCCTTCCTTCCATTTATTTCCTTTAAAATTTCTCCATGTTTCCATATTATAGCCTCCTTTATAACAATATTTATTATAGCATATCTCTAGTGGAAAGAAAACGGGATATTTTTACTTTCTACCAGTAGAGCCAAATCCCCCTGTTCCTCTTTCCGTTTCTCCTAATGTTTGTACTTCTTCAAAATCAGCTTGTAAGAACGGTGTAATGACAAGTTGAGCTATTCGTTCTTGTGGTTCGATTTGTTGTGAAGTCTTAGAATGATTGTGAAGCGCAACCATAATTTCGCCACGATAATCACTATCAATTACTCCTACTTTATTCGCTGGAGCGAGTCCTTTTTTAGTGGCAAGACCGCTTCTTGCATAGATAAGTCCAGCATATCCTTCTGGTATTTCCATGGCCAGCCCAGTCTTAACTAGTACGGTTTCTCCTGCTTCAATATTCAAATTTTCTTCTAGACAGGCATATAAATCAGCTCCTGCCGAAAAAGCACTTCCATAAGTTGGCACAATTGCTTTTTCATTCAATTTTTTAAAACGAACTATTTCTTTTAACATCCTTCTGTTATTCCTTCCCAAATGATTATTTTATTTTGTTTTAAACTTTGTTTGACATCGATCACACGTTGATTACTCGACCCTCGAAATTTCAAGTTAGGACTTTTTAAATTCATTTCAAATTTTCCATCGACTAAAACATCGAGATAAGAGACCAATTCTTTCGTATAGGAATACTTCTTCATCATATCATCACAGATGTCACGATCAAATAAATATCCCGAATAAGCCCATATATCTTTCGTATCTCCATACACTTCATGAACTTTTCTAAGTAATGGCAGTAATCCTTCTTGATTCGATGGTTCGAATGGTTCTCCACCCAATAACGATAATCCACGAATATAAGATGGTCTCAAAGATTCGATAATTTGATTGATCGTATCTTCTGTAAATGGTTTCCCATAATGAAAATCCCATGCCTCATGATTGAAACATCCTTTGCAATGATGGGTGCATCCACTTACAAACAAAGAGACACGTACGCCAACACCATTGGCAATATCATAATTTTTAATATCTGCGTAATACATAAAAGCCTCCTAAAGATGAGTCACTCTAGCTTTAATTTCTTTTGTTTTTCCTACATTCCAGAAATTTTCTCCTAAATATCCACAGGTCCTACGAGTTACGTTCATTTTATTTTTATCTTTATTGCCACATTGTGGACATTCCCATTCTAGTTGATCATTAATCTTGATTTCTCCATCGAAACCACAAACATGACAATAATCGCTCTTTGTATTAAATTCAGCATATTGAATATGGTCATAAATAAATTTGACAACTTCTTCCATCGCTTCTAAATTATGTTTCATATTTGGAATTTCGACATAAGAAATGGCTCCTCCAGAAGAGATCTTTTGAAATTCACTTTCAAATTCCAACTTGTGGAAAGCATCGATATGTTCTCTTACATCGACATGATAAGAATTCGTATAGTATCCTTTATCCGTAACATCTGGAATATCTCCGAATTTTTCCTTATCGATTTTAGCAAAACGATAACACAAACTTTCCGCTGGTGTTCCATAAAGTCCAAAACCGATGCCTGTTTCTTTTTTCCAACGATCAGTCGTAGTTCTTAAATAATTCATAACTTTAAGAGCAAATGCTTTCCCTTTTTCCGTCGTATGAGATTCACCAGTCATGAGTTTGGTCATTTCATAGATTCCAATATATCCAAGTGAAATCGTCGAATATCCATCTTTTAATAAAGAATCGATTTTTTCACCAGACGCTAAACGGGCAATTGCCCCATAACGAAAATGAATGGGACTGATATCAGCTGAAGTTCCCAAAAGAGCATAATGGCGACACATCAAAGCTTCATAACAGAGTTCCAAACGTTCTTCTAATAAATCAAAGAAAATGTTTTCATCTTGATGAGCTAAAATCGCAATTTGGGGAAGATTGATACTGACGACACCTTGATTAAATCTTCCCTCCCATTTATAGTTTCCTTTGTCATCTTTCCATGGACTCAAGAAACTTCTGCATCCCATCGGACTGAAAACATTTCCTTCATAATTTTCACGCATTTTCTTGGCTGAAATATAATCAGGATACATTCTCTTAGAAGAGCACTTTACTGCTAGTTTGGTAATATAATCGTATTTTCCACCTTTTAATGCATTGTGTTCATCTAGTACATAAATTAATTTAGGAAACGCTGGTGTAATATAAACGCCTTTTTCATTCTTAAATCCTTGTAAACGTTGTTTTAATATCTCTTCTATGATGAGAGCATTTTCTTCGATATAAGGATCATCTTCTTTTAAGTATAAAAATAAAGTTACAAAAGGTGTTTGTCCATTCGTTGTCATAAGAGTATTGATTTGATATTGAATTGTTTGAACACCACTTGCAAGTTCTGATTGTAGGCGATCAGCGACAAGACTATCGATCATTTTTTTACTCAATTTTCCTTCGTATTTCGCTTTTAATTCTCTTTCGAATTTATCACGACTGCGACGTAGATATTTACCTAAGTGACTAACATCTACCGATTGTCCTCCATATTGTCCGCTTGCTACGGCAGCAATAATTTGTGTCATAACAGTACATGCGACTTGAAAACTCTTCGGTGTTTCGATCAATTTACCATTCATGACAGTACCATTATCGAGCATATCACCAATATTGATCAAACAACAATTAAAAATTGGTTGTAAAAAATAATCGGCATCATGAAAATGAAGAATTCCATTTTCGTGTGCTTCGACAATCTTTTCTGGAAGCAAAATACGTTTTGTTAAATCTTTTGAAACTTCTCCGGCAATTAAATCACGTTGCGTAGAAGCAATAATAGCATTTTTATTAGAATTTTCTTCCATTACTTCTTTATTCGTTTTACGAATGAGTCCCAAAATTGATTCATCTGTAGTATTCTGTTTACGAATCAAAGCACGTGTATAACGATAGACAATATATTCTTTCGCTAATTGATAATGTCCAATTTCCATTAATTTTTCTTCGATAATATCTTGAATATCTTCCACTAAGATACGTTTTTTATTCAGTGATTCGATATATTCGATGATATCGTCGATCTCCCCCATCGTAGTTCTTTCTTTCGCGATTACATCACGATTGGCTTTGGTAATCGCTACTCTAATTTTCTCTCTTTCATATTCAACTATTTTTCCGTCTCTCTTGACAACTTTCATCTGTACATCTCCCCTATTATATGGTTTTATTATAAAACTTTTCGAAAAGGTTGTCTGTTGCAATTGCAACATTTCTGCTTTTTTGTTAAAATTATTTTAGTGATGTCCATGAAAGAAAAAATAGAACTTATCAACCATTTAAAATCGTTACTCCCAAAATGTGGGAGAATGCAAGTAAAAACGTTTCAAAAAGGCGATAACGTCATGACTTATCTAGCGAAAAGAAACCAAATATGCGTTGTTTTGAATGGGGTTGTCGACTTGGTACGTTACGATGCGAGTGGCAGTAAAGCGATCGTCGAGCGTTATCGTGAAAATGATTTATTTGGAGAGGCTTTTCATCCTGTCGTAACCAATAACGAACTGTTTGTCGTTGCGAAAGAAAAAAGTGAGATTTTACAGTTTATCTATGATGATTTAGAAGAAAAATGTAATAAGAATTGTAAAACTCACACTGTTTTATATAATGATTTGTTAAAATTGACCATATTAAAAACCATCGATCAAAATATTCGTATCGAACTATTAACCAAAACAACGATTCGTGAAAAACTACTTTTTTACTTTTCTTATTTATCAATCAATAATTACGGTAAAGAATTTACGATTCCGTTTTCATTTACTGATTTATCTGATTATTTTAATGTTGATCGGAGTGCCTTAATGCGAGAATTAAAACATCTTAGTAGCGAGGGTTTTATCGAACGAAATGGTAAATACATTAAATTATTATATTAAAAAGGTTCAAGTAAACTTGAACCTTTTCCTTATAACTGTTCTAAATTATTCATCAATTCTTCTTCGTTCCAGATCGTAATTCCTAATTCCAGTGCTTTGTCGTACTTACTTCCTGGTTTATCACCAACGATTACAACATCGGTCTTAGTACTGACACTACCACTGACATTTCCTCCATATTGTTCGATTCTCTCTTTTAACTCTTCTCTTGTCAATGACTCTAATGAACCTGTCAATACGAATGTTTTACCTGTAAAGATAGTCTCCTTTCCTTCTTCTTTTCCTAGGTATTGCATATTGACGCCTACTTCTTTTAGATGTTCCAATAACTGAATATTTTCCTCATCGCTAAAATAGGAATAAACACTTTTGGCAATAATATCACCAATATCATATATTTTACTAAGTTCTTCTTCACTAGACTTCTGTAGTGCTTCCATTGAGCGATAATGGCGTGCCAAGATTCTTGCTGTTTTTGCTCCTACATGACGAATCCCTAAGGCAAATAGAAGACGTTCCAAAGAATTTTGTTTCGATTCTTCGATACTATCCAACAAATTATTGATACTTTTTTCTCCAAAGCCTTCTAGTTCCATCAATTCTTCCTTTTTTTCGTAAAGATGATAAAAATCAGCAAAGTTTTTCAGATAACCCATATTGTAGAAATCTTCGATAATGCGATCTCCAAAGCCTTCTATTTTCATAGCATTACGACTAACATAATGCGCCAATGCTTCGATTTTCCTTTTATCACATTTCGCATTCGTACAGTAATAAGCCGCTTCATTTTCCTTACGAACTAACGCAGTTCCACAAATAGGACAAGTATCCGTCATTTTGAAAGGGATCTCATCACCAGTACGACGTTCTTTGATAGCCTTCGTAACTTCCGGAATCACATCTCCCGCTTTTTTAATTGAAACGATGTCACCGATTTTTAAATCGAGTCCTTTTACATAGTCCTCATTATGAAGGGTCGTTCTCGAAATGATTGATCCCATCAAACGCACTGGTTCTAATACTGCATTTGGAGTCACTTGTCCCGTTCTTCCAACACTAAAAACAATATCTTTTAGTTTCGTCAAGACTTCCATAGCAGGAAATTTATAAGCTGTCGCCCACTTTGGATATTTCGCTGTTACCCCTAATCGTACTTGATCATCTAAATCATCTAATTTAATCACAATTCCATCGATTTCGTAAGGAAGACTATCTCTTTTTTCCGTCCATTCACGAATAAAAGTTAACAGTTCTTCTAAATTATTTACTTTACGAATATTGGGATTCGTCGTAAACCCTAATTCTCTCATAAATTTTAATGCTTCATAATGAGAATGAATTCCCATTTCTAATGCATCTGGCAAATGATAGATAAAAGTAGAGAGATTGCGTGAAGCGGCAACTTTGGAATCCAATTGTCGAACACTACCAGCAGCTGCATTACGAGGATTCGCAAATAGATCCTGTCCTTGTGCTTCTCGTTCATGATTCAACTTTTCAAAAGAATCTTTTGGCATATAGATTTCGCCACGCACTTCAATATCTATTTTTTTAGGAAGGGTAAGTGGTACATTTTTAATCGTTTTTACATTATGAGTAATGTCTTCTCCCGTTACACCATCTCCGCGAGTGGCTGCCTGTACTAATTTTCCTTCTTTATAGATAAGGGAAACTGATAATCCATCAATTTTTAACTCACATACATATTTGGGATTTTTTACTTCTTTTTTGATTCGTTCATCGAAGGCAGTAATATCTGCTTCATTGAACACGTTACTCAAACTCATCATAGCCTTTTGATGGGTTACTTTTTTAAATTCGTCGATCACTTGTCCACCAATACGTGTGGTTGGTGAATCTTCCCTTTTCCATTCTGGATATTCTTCTTCTAGCTTTGTTAGTTCTTGTATATAACGATCGTATTCTTGATCGGTAATCGTCGGTTTATCCAACGTATAATATTCATAAGCTGCTTGATTGATCAGTTTAATTAACTCATCCATACGTTCTTGTATCATCTTTATCACCTATTTTTATTATATCATTTTCGTTGCAAAAAATCAGTAATGAGATACTGATTTTATTTCTTTTCGTTAATTTTCATTTGGAATTCCGTTTTTACAAAAAAAGCGGAATTAAGTCTGTTTATAGTATAATATAATGGATGTTTCTTTGTAGTGGGAAGGAGGAGAGAAAAATGAAAAAATGGAAACATATG
>CALVRE010000040.1 GCA_944358455.1 uncultured Bacilli bacterium
ATAGAATGAAAACATAAAGAAATAATAAAATAGTGTGCAAGAAGCAGTCGAGGGGAAGACGCTTTTTTATAGGGAACAAAACCCCCTGTAAAAAGTGTCCAAAAATATGATAACATCCCGAGTGTGCTATATGCACACGGGGGGGGGTAGATATTTACCCTCTCTTTTTTGTTGGAAGGAGTTCATTATGAAGAAATGGAAATTCATAGGATTGATCATTCTTTTGGTGTTGATTACGAGTACGACTATTTATGCGGTGACAACTTTATATGATGCCGTAGAAGTAGAATACGATAATAGTAATAGTGGAACGGAAGAAACGGATGTCCAAGGAGCCTTAGACGAATTATATGAATTATCGAAAAATCATTGTCCAGATGGATATGTATGTAAGTCAAGTATGATGGGAGAAAGTGAGGTTCAAAATGCCAATTCACCGTTTTTGAATGGACCAATCACAAGAGGAACGATTGAAAGTGTGAGAATTAGCAATACGAAAGCCGTACCGGGAACGGTATTGGGCAGTTGGGATGTCTCAGAAAGTCAAAATGAAAGTGTAATAGCCTACTATAGCGATAACGATAGTGATGGATTATATGAAGTGGTGATTGGAGGAGAAGGGGGAGTTTCTGCTCCATCTGATTGTCGTCAATTATTTAACGGGTTAACGAATGTGACAAGTTTTAATTTGATGTATTTTGATACATCAAGTGTAACGAATATGAGTTACATGTTTTCCAACTGTAGTAGTCTAGAGACTTTAGATTTGAGTAGTTTTGATACGTCAAAAGTAGAATTGATGAACGATATGTTCGTTTATTGTAACAAATTAGTAAGTTTGGATTTAAGTAGTTTTGAAACGACATCTTTAGTTAGTGCGAATTATATGTTTCATGATAATAGAAATTTAACGAATTTGGATATTCGTAATATGACATTTGATTCGGTTTCATCTTATACGAATATGTTATATGGCGTAAAATCGGGAGTTAATATTATTGTAAAAAATAGTGCGTCCAAAACATTTATCGAAGCAAGACTGCGTGATGCGGGTGGAACGGGAAATGTCGTAATTGCTTAAAAGTAGTGTCCTATGATATTGACATTTTTATAGAAACTGTTATAATGAATGCTGTCGATATTTATATAGGGAGTGTAAACATGACAAATCAAAGTTTCAAAACGCAAGATTTAGAAACAAAGTATGATCGAGTATTGGAACAGTTGAATTCTAAGGTTGATTTATCGCTTCGTGTTTCGATTTTAATAACGAAATACTTTAGTGGAAAAATGACATTGGAAGAGTTATTAAAAAACGATTATTTCGAAGTATGGAAACAACAGTGGAAGCAAAGAGAGGCATTGGGGTTTTATGCTTTTGTACAAAAAAGCAAAGTGGAAGCTCTTCATGTTTCTTCACTTCAATTGGATCTCAATATTCTAAGTTTTTTGCAATCACAAAATTTATTGGAGTCTGAGCTAGGTGTTTTCTCGATCGAAAATACTCGTGAGTATCAAGCTTGGGAACATCAATCAACTATGATCATGGATAAAAAGCGTCCAAAACATTTTGTGAAAGAATTAGGTATTTTTCTATAAAAAAAGTAAATAGGTTCACTTCACTTTCCTATTTACTTTTTTATTGATTTTGTACTGGTAATTGTGATATTTCTTGTTGATATTCGTTAAATTTCTGACTAATTTTTTGAATCTCTGCCTTTTCGATGCTATACCATCCATGTTGGAAAGCCAAATTATATAATCCTCGTTGCATTCTACTGGTTTCATCAAAGATAGTTTTAATCGTTTCATATAATGTATCATTACTAGCTTCATTTAAAGCATATGAATAATTATTTACTATATTTTTCGTCGATTCTAACATAGCATTTAAATAGTCTTTATCATTCATTTCTGGTGTGTTTGGTACTTCTGTTTTCAGATTTTGAATCATATTATTATTCATATTGACCCTCCTTTAAAATATCAATTAACATGGCTAGATGTTTTGCATGCATATCACGAACTACTTCCATCATCTTTTTGACATCTTCTAACTGACATTCATTTGCAAAGTGATGAGCACTTTTACCAGCAGTTATATTCCAGTTGATTATATCGCTAATATAGGATAAATCTTTCGTAGAAATCATATTCGGTACTGTATTCATAAAATCATTCCTTTCATCTTTATTATGAAAAGTTCCAATAGAAATATACAAAAAAATGCTTATTTAAGCATTTTCGTTTCGATGATTATGAATAACTTCTTTAGGATTAAATTGAAACAGTAATTTCATTTGCTTGATGATTTCTTTTGGCTCTTCTTTCATTCCATCTCGTAACCATTTCATAAATAATCCGATCGTCGCATAGGTATAGAAGTTTGCAATCGTTTCTTTTTCTTTGGCAGATAAATCTTGGTGATAAGTTGCTTTTTCAATCATTTCATACATGGCACTAAAAATCTGATGATATAGAAATAGTTCTAATTGTTCTCTTCCTAAGGAATGAAAGCAATTGTTATAGAATTTTTGGTGTTGGGTAAAATAGGTGAAGGATTTTAAAAGTCGGTCTGAACTGAACCCCAAAAGTTGGACAGTTTATAAATAGTTTCTAATTCGAGGATTGTAACCTGTAATTTACAGGAGACAGTCCTTTTAATTTTACTTTAATTCTATCATAATTATAATAATTAATAT
>CALVRE010000041.1 GCA_944358455.1 uncultured Bacilli bacterium
TTTTCAACTATATATTTCATTTTTTTACCTCTTTTCTAAGGTAAAATAAAAACCATAGAAACCCTTTATTTCTATGGTCAAAATATATATTTACTCCAAATAATTTTGGAGCTATTAACATCTGGCAGGGGAAGCAGGACTTGAACCCACGACATTCGGTTTTGGAGACCGACGTTCTACCAACTGAACTATTCCCCTATGCGTTAAATTATAACACATTTCATAAAATGTTACAACCATCTTTCCCAAAATATTAAAAAAACTACACAGTCATTCATCGACTGTGTAATTTTTTATTCATCGGTAGCAGATCTCGTCAGTAATACATTAACTTCCATTTCTTTTCCATCACGATTGATCTTCAAAGTAATGGTATCGCCAATACTATATTTATAAAGTTGTGAACGGAAATGAGCCGTATTTTTTATTTTTGTTCCATTCACTTCTAAAATGACGTCCCCTTTTTGAAGATTGGCCGCTTGAGCCGGATACCCTTCTTCTACTGATACAATTACAGTACCACTCGTAATACTATCATCTAATAAAATCTTATTGTAGAATAAACCATAAGTATTATCTGCATCCATTAAACTTGCACCAATTAATGGACGTTCGATCGCTTCACCGTTTTCGAGACGTTCAACCGCAGACATGACAAGTTCAATCGGAATCGCAAATCCCATACCTTCGATTTTATCCTCTACTAACTTCATAGAATTAACACCAATCACTTCTCCATTCATATTAACAAGTGGTCCCCCACTATTTCCAGGATTAATGGCTGCATCTGTTTGTAATACCTCCATCATAAAAGTATTGTTATTACTTAATTCCACTTCAACAGTACGATCTTTTCCAGATAAAATACCTTTCGTGACCGTTCCAATATAATCAGTACCTAATGGAGAACCAACGGTAAAGACGCTATCACCAATTTCGGACGCAGAACTTTCACCAATTTCTGCCACTTGCATTACCGCCGATGCATCAATTGACAATACAGCGATATCCGCATATTCATCACTACCTAATACCTTTGCTTCTACTTCTTGCCCATTGTTATTTAATACCTTTACAGTACGAGCATCTTCGGTAACATGATGATTCGTAATCAAATATCCATTATTATCATCTTTCTTATAAACAAATCCAGTTCCTGTACCAATTAATTGATTATTTTGATAAGCTTCCACTACAACAACCGCATCATACACCTTTGATATAGCTGATTTGATCGTATTATCATCCGTTGCTGTAATTTGCGCTACTGTTTTTTCAATTACCTCTGTTTTTATTGGAACATATTGTATCACCAAAATCGTTCCAATAATTCCCACAAATAAAGACGTGATAATAGAAACCACAAAAATCGTTTTTTCTTTCATAACATCCTCTCCTTAATCCAAATCAATAATGTCCCTCCAATTATCTGGGAAACCAATTTTATTTAAAATTTGATTGAGTGGTACGACATCGACTTTTCCATCTAAAACATCAATTTCATATCCTATTTCGTAAATTAACTCACGAAACTCGGAATTTGTAAGCATTTGCTTCATAATGATCACCAACGCATATAGGTCATTCTTTCCAAAATTGTATTCCTCGTCCGTCATATCAATATCGAGTAAATAGTGATATTTACAATCAGGAATAACCCTTTGCGTGCGATGATCATATAAAATATCTTCATGTGCACACACATTACGGAAATTGGCTAGCAAAGATAAATAAATAGATAAAGTCTCTACATCTAAATCATATACTTCCGCAATTTTAATTTGATCATCTGCTTTTAATATGGAATATAATTCCGAAATAATACCAAATGACAATACTTTTACTAAAATCCACATTGGGATATAACCATAATTTTGGATGTAATGACTAGTTGCAGCATGTTCTTTTCCATTGACACGAATTTGCCTTTTCATTTTGTTCAAAATATCCTTTACCTGACGCGTTTTCATCGGATCTTGATTAAAGTTTTTTGGGTTTAAATAATCTTTTTCCTTATATCCATACTTCTTAGATAATTGATAACTGATAATCGATTTAATATTATTTTCGATAATCAAAATATATTTGAACATAATATTACGAATTTTGCGATCGAACGTAAACATCGCATACAATTCTTCAAATGTCGTACCTGGTAAAAACTGTCCATCTTTTACGGAGCGCATAAAAAGGTGACGATACCCACTAATAAAGAAATAATTTTCACGAAATAAAATTTCTTTTGTTTTTATCTCATCGTTGATAACAAGTCCTTTTTCACGCAAAATAGCAATTTGTTCATCCAAGGTTTTAAATACTTTACTTCTCATACTCTCACCTAGTATTCATTATATCATAGGATAGATGAAAAAAATATGATAAATTAAAGCATTCAATTGATTATATGGTTCATCTTCCCAACCATTCTGATTATAACATAAAGAATGTGAAAAAATGGTGAAGATTCTATGGATATTTATGAAATTTCTTTCTAACATAAAAAAAGTTCTAGCAATACTAGAACAAATTCCATGGATAATTGTTTGGCAATGGCTCCGTAAAAGTCATTTTCTCTTTGGTAATAGGATGATAGAAAGATAATGAAGAAGCAAATAAAGCAATTTGTTCTCCTGCTTTCGCCATTTTATTATAGCGTTGATCACCATATAAAGGAAATCCTCTGCTAGAAAATTGTACTCTTATTTGATGACTGCGGCCCGTTTTTAGCCATATTTGTACCAAACTCATATTATTTATCATCTTAAGTCGTTTGTAGCTTAAAACCGCCTCTTTTCCCCTCTTATCGATAATCGTTCGATTTGTTTTTGGATTTTTCCACAAATAATCTTTCAAAGTTCCCTCTTTGGGCATCATATTTCCCATTAGAACTGCATGATATTCTTTTTCTAACTGATGGCATCTTACCTGTTCCGATAATCTAGAAGCAGCTTTACTAGTTTTTGCAAACACCATAATACCACCAACTGGACGATCCAAACGATGTACAAGTCCCAAATAAACATTACCAGGTTTCTGATAACGCTTCTTCAAATCATCTTTTAATAATGTCAGTAAATCCATATCCCCACTCGCATCTCTTTGTACTGGCATATTGATCGGTTTTAACACAACCAACAAATGGTTATCTTCATATAAAATCTTAATCATTGCTTTGCCATCTTCCATATATACCACAAGGTAATATTAAATGATTTCTCGTAATAGGCAAACCAACCTCTCCAGCATCGATCACACCACCATAAATAGGTTCTAAAGAAGTTTTTAAAATATTATATAATACCGTACTAGAAATGCCCGTCGTATAAGAATTTATTAAAAAGAATAATGGTTTTTCACTTAAAATGGAAAGGCAAGCCTTAATCAAATGATCAAGATTATGTTCAAATTTCCACATCTCTCCGTTAGGACCTCTTCCGTAACTAGGAGGATCCATTACAATCGCATCATACTTATGTCCTCTTCTCGCTTCTCTTTCGACAAATTTTAAACAATCATCGACGATAAAACGAATTTTATGATCGTCTAATCCACATAAATGCATATTCTCTTTGGCCCATTCGTTCATTCCTTTGCTGGCATCAACATGAACGACTTCGACGGCTCCCGCTTTCGAACAAGCCATGGTGGCACCTCCCGTATAGGCAAATAAATTAAGCACCTTGATTGGTCGTTTAGCTCCTCGAATCTTCTCCATCATAAAATCCCAATTCGTCGCTTGTTCTGGGAATAAACCGGTATGTTTAAAGTTGGTAGGACTCACTTTAAAAGTCAAATCCTTATATTGGATTGTCCAAAAATCAGGAAGTTCTTTCTTAAAATCCCAATATCCACCGCCACTTTTACTTCGATGATAAAACCCATCACAATGATTCCAAGCATCATTATATTCGGTAATCCACATAGCCTGAGGATCCGGTCTACGAAAAATCACGTTCCCCCAACGCTCTAACTTTTCACCATTACCAGCATCGATACATTCATAATCATTCCACTCATTACTAACGCGCATATTTTCACTTCCTAAACTATTCTTATTATACCTGAAAATAAGAGACAATAAAAGAAGTTATAGTTACAAAGCTATAACTTCTTTTATATCAATTGGTTTATACTTTTTCATTAGGTCTGTCCTATAGAAAGCAGTATTTAACTCTTTGTTGTATTTTAAATATAAAACATTTGCTCTCCTAAAAGTGAATTTTCTAATTATTTTCTTATCTAAGATAACTTTTGATAACATAATCTTCTCCTCACGAGGGATTATTATACCAGATTTGCGAAATTTGTCAAATTCATGAATAACCCCTTATTTCTATTATGCTCACATTATCTTTTTTTATTCTCTTTTGTAGTAGTTTGCTCTTCCAAATACATGTTTAAGAGGTTAGGATCTGATGAAAAATGAATATCGGAAACATTTCCATTACAAAAAGCCATTTCAAAGAAAGTATAATGTTGATCTTTCAAGAGTATTCTTAATTTCTGTTTCTGCGAATCAGTGAAAAGATCTAAATTCTGAGGCAAGAAAAGCATCATACTTTTCACGTGTTCTTCTTCATTCAATTCAACATCTCCAAATAGGCAAGTAACCTCTCCAATACCGGCTAGAATATTTGCTAAAAACATCTCTTTGCCATCTAAAGCATTTCTTCTTTGTTTCAATACTCCTAATTCATGATATTGAACATCCACTGGATAATGGTAATAATGATCCAATATTTGTGATAAATTAACAACATGCGTCTTTCTTTCGTCAAAGCAAAAAACACCATCGATAATCGTTGCGTTCATCTTCAAATGATATTTTCCACTCTGATATTCGATTTCTTCCGTTTTATTAACACCGTCATAAATATTAGAAATAATATAACCCAAACGATTTTCCATTCTATTCTCCTTTATAATAAGAAAAACCAAGGACAAAGCCTTGGTATATGCATAATTGAAAGATTAACGCTTACTGAATTGTGGTGCTCTACGAGCAGCTTTTAATCCAGGTTTTTTACGTTCCTTAGCTCTTGAATCACGAGTAATAAATCCAGCACGTTTTAAAATCGTACGGAAACTTGTTTCGCTTCCTTCATTTTCTTTATCGTATTCGAGAAGAGCACGAGCAATTCCTAAACGAATAGCTCCTGTTTGACCAGTGAATCCACCACCATTAACTTTTACTTCGATATCAAATGTTTCTTCTGTATTAGTAGCAACTAAAGGTTGTTTTAAATCCATAACATTTGTTTCATAAGGAAAGAATTCTCTTACATCAACACCATTTACAGTAATGTTTCCTTTTCCTGGTACCATCTTTACTTGCGCAACAGATGATTTTCTACGACCAGTTCCAGTAAATACTCTTGTTTTTTCCATTTAAAATCCTCCTTAGTTATTCTTTAACTCAACTGGTTGTTGAGCTTGATGTGGATGTTCACTTCCAGCATACACGAATAATTTTTTATACATTTGACGTCCTAATCTTCCTTTTGGAAGCATACCTTTAACGGCTCTTTCGATCATTTCTTCTGGATATTTCTCGATCATTTCTGAAGCGGTTCTTTCTCTTAAACCACCAGTATATCCACTGTGATTGTAATAAACTTTATCTTCTAACTTATTTCCGGTCAAATTAACCTTTGAAGCATTGATTACAATAACATAATCACCACAATCTACATGTGGAGTAAAAGTAGGCTTGTTTTTACCACGTAAAATATGAGCTACTTTAGTAGCTAAACGTCCTAAGTTTTGTCCTTCTGCATCGATGACATACCAATTACGTTCAACTGTTTCTTTCTTCTGCATATATGTGTCTTTCATCATAAATATTTCCCTTTCCATTAATTTTTTTCAGTAGATGGTCCCGACATCCACTTTTGGGATATATAAAATGTACCGTTTAAAATTGTACTAAAAAATGACATAAAAGTCAATAAAAATGTGCAATTTTGCAATTTTTTGATATTTTTATGCAATTTTGCAAAAAATTATCTTAAATAGAATTTCTTGTTATAAATGACAAATTTATATATTATTAAAATATCTCTTATAGATAATTCATTCCTTTTCTATATTTTATCACAATTGATCATTACTTTTTATGCCATGAATCCAATAATATATTTTCATTATCATCAAATTTACTATAACTATTTCTTATACATCTAAAAAATGACATACCTAATATATTTTTTTATAATTGTTTTTTACTACAAAAATCAAACAATGTAACTGTAACAGTTAATAATTTATATAATATGTTTTGATAACATAATATTGCTTATTCTCTTTAATTTATGTTTTTTTACTAATTTTATGCTTTTTCAAAATCGAAAAAATATGAATATCAAAAATACTTAAATTGATATATTAATCGATAATCCTTTAAATTCAAAGACAAACTTCGATTGATTTTTATTTCTACCACAAACATAATTTTATACATTCGATAATTTGTCTTTGATAAATTCATCTAAATAATCAGAATCTTTTGTAACCCATTTATAATTGCAATGTTCATCACTTAATTTAACATTTATTGATGAGCGATCCACATTGATAATAAAATCAATTTCTAAGTCATGTATCAATTCACCATTATTCTCCTTTACATCATCATAATAGTGAGTAATAATTGGATCAAAATCTTTCACAAAGCCAATTTCTTCCTCTAATTCTCTTTTTAAACCATCTTTTAATGTTTCACCATCTTCTAAATGGCCGCCAGGAAATTCCCATGCTCCAGGATATAAAGTATCATTTTCATTTCTCTTTACAACCAAGAAAAAGTCCTTATCTCTTAAAATCCCAGTTAAAACAATATTCGTTTTCATGTGCTTTTCTCCTTCCATATTTATTATAATGTATCATAAATTTTTCATCGATTATAGAGTTATTCATAACTTACCGCTTTTAAATATAACCCACATGCAGGAGCCGTCTTTCCCGCCATTTTTCGATCTTCTGCTTTTAAAATTTCATCGATTTCTTGAGGTTTTCTCTTACCTTCTCCCACTTCGATCAAAGTACCAACTAAATTACGTACCATATAACGCATAAAACCATTCCCAATAAAAGTAAAAATCAAAAAATTTCCATCTTTCTGAATCTTCGCTTCATAAATATTGCGAACATAACTTTCTTTTTCTTCATCTACTTTCGTAAACGAACGAAAATTATGTTCTCCTTTTAAATACATCATAGCCTTGTTTATAGCTTTTACATCTAATTCTTGATTATATTGATAAACATAATCTTTTTGAATCGGATCATATTCTCCCATATTTAATTGGTAGATATATTCTTTCTTTCGAACATCAAAACGAGCATGAAAATCATCGTTTACAATCGTTACCGCTCTTACATAGATATCAGGAGAAAGCAGACTATTCATCGCTTTCTTTACTTCCTTCTCATTCATATCAACAATTAAATCAAAATGAATCATCTGTCCAAAAGCATGCACACCTGCATCCGTTCTTCCACTACCATGAACATTGACAAAAGTATGATTAATCACGTTCAAAACACGTTCTAATTCACCCTGAATCGTCTTTGTATTTGGTTGTTTTTGATATCCCTTATATTTCGATCCATCATAAGAAATCTTCGCTAAATAACGCATAAAAATACCTCTTTCCCAATTAGTATACAAAACAGTAGAATATGAAGAATTAGAAAATAAAGATCATGGCGATGATAGCAATCCACTTCTAATCTTGTTCTTGCCTCTTCAGGATTATAATGCCTCAACTCCATTGCTTCTGCCAGATGGTCAGCTCTCTTAAAAGAAAGTAAAAACATTGGTATGACAACAGCTTTTAAAATTTTCCACTTTTCCCTAAGCGAAGCAACTTCGTAATCAAGCCCTCTACTCGCTAAAGATTTTAAAATTTTATTCGCTTGTTCTGTAATATTAGGAATAAATTGAAGCGCTAACGTAATAATCATGGCAATACTAGAAACCGGTACACGAATCAATTTTAATGGGCTCATAATCATTTCTAATCCATGAATCAAAGACATTGTCTTAGTCGTAAGTGTAATCATCGTCGTATAAATCAAAATCTCAATCAAGCGAAGCATCATTACGATATTCATCGTCCAAGATACGCCAAAACATAAATTGATAATGAAAAGGAAAAGAAAAAAATATTTCATACCCCAAATAGGTTTCCAATAAATACGATAAGGACCATGACTCTCAAAAATAAGCAAACAGGAGAAACCAATTAACAATAAATGAAACCAAAGATCATCACTAATCCATGATAAAACGATAAAAAGAAGCAAAGAAAGAAGTTTCAAAAAAGGATGTATCGAATGTAGAGGGGAGATAGACGGATAATATTTTGCACAAATGCTATTTAACATAACGATAAATATCCTTTATTAAATCGTTCATCTCGTCACGATATCCAATTTTAATCTTCTTTTTTTCCAACACCAAATTGGAAAATTGCATCAATTTGGGCACTGGAACACCATAACGTTTCAATTTCTTTTCTTCTTTAAATACTTCGTACTTAGTACCTTCTAAAGCGACTTTACCATTATGTAAAACAACAATATGATCGGCAAAGCGATGGATAAAATCGACATCATGTGTTACGATAATAATCGTCTTATGATAACGCTTTTTAAGCATACGAATGACTTTCATAAAACTCTTTTTGCTTATCTCATCTAAACCAACCGTCGGCTCATCGAAAATTAATACTTTAGGATTAAAAATCAAAACCGAAGCAATCGCAACTTTACGTTTCTCACCATTGCTCAAAGTAAACGGATCTCTCTTTAAATAACTTGCATCTAAACCAACCATAATAAGAGATTCGATAATTCTTTTTTCTTTTTCTTGGACACGATATTGGAATTGATCAACCGCAAAACCAATTTCTTTTTCGACCGTCGTATGAAAAAATTGTTCCTCTGGAAATTGAAATACCATACCGACCTGAAAACGTAGATCATGAATATTCGCAACTTTTTTATTAGGTTCTAATAAAAATTCCCCAACTTGGATCGTTCCACTCGTCGGTTTTAGAAGTCCATTCAAAAGTTGAATGAGAGTTGTCTTCCCACTTCCACACTTTCCTAAAATAGCAGTTATCTTTTCTTGTGGAATCGTGAGCGTTAGATTCTTCAACACTTCTTTTTCAAAAGGAGTTCCTGGTTGATAGACAAAACCTACTTTATTCAACTTTATTTCCATAATAAATCCACCATCTCATCCATATCATAAATCATATGATCTACTAAATGATAATAACCCAATTTTTCCGATAAAAGAGCCATAAAAGGCAACTCTAAATGGACTTTCTTTAATAACTTCTCGTCCTGATAAATATTTTCTTTTTTATCGTGAGCAAGAATTTTACCATCACACATAACGGCAATATCTTCACCATAAATCGTTTCTTCAATATCATGAGTAATATTTAAAATTGTAAGATCCATCTTTTTATGAAGTTTTACCAATATTTTAAAAAGCTTTTCTTTTTCATAGCCATCAATCATCGTAAAAGCCTCATCGAGAATCAATATTTTAGGTTGTAAAACCAAAACACTTGCAAGAGCAACTAATTGTTTTTCACCGCCACTTAATTTCGTTGGATTTAGATCTAATAATTTCGTAATTCCTAACATATGTGATATTCTCGTAATGATTTCTTCCATTTCTTCCTGTGGATAACGTAAATTTTCAAGCCCAAAAGCAATATTATCACGAACGGTTTCTCCAATAAATTGATCATCAGGATTTTCAAGTACTACCCCAACCGATAGGCGAATCATATTGAGAGATTCCTTGGTTACTTGGTTTCCATCTACTACAATATATTGATCAGTAGGAATCAGTCCAGTAATCAACCTGACCAAAGTACTTTTCCCGCATCCATTATGTCCCACTAATGTTGTCCAACTTCCTCGCTTCAGTGACAAAGTAAAATCTTTTAAAACAAGTTGTTTTCCATAAGCAAAATGAACGTCTTTCATAAATATGATGTTATCCATATTCCTCACCACACAATTAGCTTCTATTATAATATATTTTAAATTCTAATACAATGTTTCACAAGAAAAAACAAAGGTTATTTTTCCTTTGCCTTTTGAACATTGTACGCAAAATGTAATAATACTTTTCTTGGCAAAAAACGATTAAAAAGACAATTTAATTTCATCAGCGTTCCTGGAATAATGACAAGCTTACGCTCGAACATTTTCCGAATCGCATAATCAGCCACTACATAACTATCTAACGCCTTCACACGAAACTCTACCTTTGCTACCTTATTGAATTCGGTATCTACAGGACCTGGACATAATGCTCCAATATAAACCTGACTATGATCTCTTTTTAATTCTTCATAAATAGCTTCTGTCATACGTAATACATATGCCTTAGATGCATAATAACTCGCCATCAGTGGACCAGGTTCAAAAGCTGCACTACTTGCCACATTCAATATATACCCTTTATTTTTTTCTTTAAAATCTTGTAAAAATAACTTCGTCAAAGTATGAACTGATTTAATATTTAAATCGATCATATCCAACTCTTTATCTAAAGATGTCTCAGTAAATTTACCAAATACACCAAAACCAGCATTATTAATTAAAATATCGATATCTTCTTCTTTTACCTTATTATATAATTTCATACAATTAAACGTACTACTAATATCCATACTGATAATTTCAACGTTAGTGGACAACTCTTTTTTTAAATCCTCTAACTTCTTTTTTCGACGAGCAACTAAAATCAAATCATACCCCTTAGCACTCAAAATGCGTGCCATATCAGCACCAATTCCACTACTTGCTCCTGTAATCAATGCTTTCATATAATGCCCCCTATCCTCATGTTAATTTCATTATACTAAGAGAACATCTAAAAAGCAATTAGTTCAACAAAAATTACATATTTTTACAAAATTAAAAAAAAGAAGCAACCAAATGATCTATTTTCTACCAATATGTTTATGGTATTCATAATGAGTGATATTAAAATCAAAAACATCACAACTAGTACTATCATAACAGTTATGAATTCCATTAAAGGAAATTCCTTTTCCTTCTAACTCCTCTTTTAGGTATTAAAAAAGAAGGTAAATATTTACCTCTCTTGCGTATGCATATTATAATTACCACTCATTTTATTTATTTGCAAGTATTTAATAAGAATGATAACCATTATCGTAACAATAATTGATATGGTTCTGGTTCAACCTCTGTAGTTTCCTTTTTATTGGTACGAATAATATCATGTAATGGTTCCGTTTGAAGACGTTTTTCTAAAATAGATATATATAATTTTTCCAATTCCTCATTCGTCAATTTACGGTTTCTCCTCTTTTCAAGTTTATTCTGACCAATCGATATTAATTCAGCTGTCCTTTCATTCGTCAAAAGATCAAATAATCCCAATTCGATAAAGATACGATATGCGCGTAGCCTTCTTTCTTCCGCTGTTAAAGTAGTATTCTGAATTTCTAGACTTGCAACCGTTTTCTTTACTTTTTCTGGTTTCCAAGTCATGTCTTTGTTAACAGAAATAGCACTCAAAAAATAAGGAAGATCCTTTACTTTTTGATAGGAAAACCAACATAGTTTTGTCTCGTCATTCCAATCTTCTTGAAAAGGAATATCTTTTTCAAAAACAGGAACGACCACTTCTCTTTTCTCAAATAAACTAATTGTAACCTCTTTTTGCATTATATTTACCCCCAATGTTTTTATTTTACCATAAATATTACTACTTAATCATTTATTTTTCAATAGTTATTGTGTGTTTTTCTGTAAAAAACTAGAATTGATTCTTTCTAGCAAAATTCTTTTTATTTGTGAATTTCCAAAACGATAAATATGATGGAAAAGTTAAATAAAAAGAGAATAAGTTAATATATTCTCTTTTTATTCATCTGCATAGTTATCAAAATAACCCTGTACTAAGACAATTGGTGTTCCTTTATCACCACTACCACTAGTTAAATCACACAAAGAACCTAATAGATCCGTTATTCTTCTTGGCGTTGTTCCTTGAGAGACCATTTTACCTTTTAAATTATCTTTTTTTGAACGAATTTCATTCTTGACAGCTTCTTTTAATGCCTCTCCTCTTAAATCTCTATATTTATTATCAGAAATGTATTTCAGCTTCAACTCATTTGGAGTTCCTTCTAATCCACTGGTATATGCTGGTGAAACTACTGGATCAGCAAGCTCCCAAATATGTCCGACAGGATCTTTAAAAGCACCATCACCATATACCATGACTTCTATTTGTTTTCCTGTTTTCTCCAATAGACGATTTTGAACTGCTATTACTAATTGTCCACCTGTTTTGGGAAACAATTTTAAACGTTCTTCGGTTGCTTTATTAGATCCCAATAACCCATATAATGGATTGTATCCGCTACCATTGAAAGGCTCTGTCAAAAGATCATCGAGCCCATACACGTTAGCACCTGCTTCTTTCAAAACTTTTTTCGTATGTTGACGAGTATGAATATCACAAGATAAAACATCATTCGTATAGCTTATAATTTCCGTTGGATTGTTAGCGAAGACAAATTCTACATCACAATCTTCTTTTTCAATTATTCCACGATAAAAATCAACCATATTAATTCCAGTAAAAGGATGAACCCAACTACCAAAATAAGTCTGATATTCTTCTTCTGTTATAATGCTTCCCAAATGATAAGGGCTCGTTTCCAAAAGATGTTCATCCATAATACCGTTCCCAACTTCGTCACTTGGAAAACTAAGTAGTATAGTAAGAGATTTCATTCCTCTGGCAATACCTTTTAAAATCATCGAAAAACGATTACGACTTAAAATAGGAAAAACTAATCCAATCTTTCCCGATGGAAATTTTTCTTGTATGGCTGCAGCGATATCATCAACGGTCGCATAATTTCCTTCACTGATTCCGACGACAGCTTCCGTAATGGCTACCACATCATGGTCGCGAAAGGAAAATCCTTCGTTTTTGCTAGCTTGAAGAAGACTATCAACTACGATATTAGTAAGATCATCGCCTTCCTTAATAATAGGTGTTCGAATGCCACGAACCACAGTTCCAACACTTCGTATCTTCTTTTCTTCCATATCATATCCTCCAATCGGATTATATCTTATAAGTATCGTAGTGTCAACAAAAAAAGATGCCTATTTGGCATCCGTTAATTTTCATTTGGAATTCCGTTTTTACAAAAAAAGCGGAATTAAGTCTGTTTATAGTATAATATAATGGATGTTTCTTTGTAGTGGGAAGGAGGAGAGAAAAATGAAAAAATGGAAACATA
>CALVRE010000042.1 GCA_944358455.1 uncultured Bacilli bacterium
TGTTGGAATTAGAGACACTGAGAGTGTATTTTGGCTACAAAAAAACTGCCTAAGCAGTTGTTCTCACATAAGTGAGTATTTAGGGTAAAACCTTTATTTTAACTCTCTATGTCATCTTAAATGGTATGCAGTTAAATAAGAGAAAAGTTATCAAAATGTCTTAAAAAACAGGTAATTCTAATAATTAAAAAAACTAAGATATAAAAATAAAAGCACTTTTCTTATTCTTAATTATAATTGAGGTAAATTAAAATGCAAATAAAAATAGTAGGAGGAAACATGAGATTCATTAAAAATATCATTGATCAGCATCAAAAGAAAATTCAAACACGAAACGATGCTTGTAATAATCTGATTTTTCGTATAGATGATGCTCTACGTGACGCCAAATCAATATTCTCTGATTCACAATCATTTGTTGATCCTCAAGCAGAAATTAAATGGAGAAATCGAAATGGTAACATATTAGCAGATTCCAAAATGCATAAAATCAAATGGCTGAAAAAGGCTACCAATTACAAAGTATTATCTATCAAGATACTTGAATTAATTGATATTGATCAATCTATGTCTCAAAAAATTCTTCAACACAATGAGCATGCTATACGCATGAAAGTACAGGAAGCATATTCTCTTATTGGAGATGTTGAGGGTCGAAAACTTGATCAACAACAAATGACTTGTATTGTCAAAGAAGCACACAATCATTTAGTAATAGCTGGTGCTGGAACGGGGAAAACAACCACTATTGTCGGAAAAATCAAATATTTACTTAAAACAGGTAAATACTTACCACAAGATATTTTGGTGTTGTCATTCACAAATGCCTCTGCATCTGAAATGAAGGAGCGCATTTTTTCCGAGACTGGGCATAATATTGCCGCTTCAACTTTTCATAAACTTGGTTTAAATATTATATCACAAGTTGATAACGTAATGCCGAAAATAACTCGACTTAATCTACAAAAGTTTGTTAAAGATCAACTCATGTTGAATATGCAATCTGATGTATATCTCCATATGCTAAGTTCTTATTTACTGTATAATCGTGTGGTAGCAAAATCAGAGTTTGAGTTCAAATCGCAGAACGAATATGATGAATACTTGAGATTAAATCCACCAACCACAGTTAATAACGAAACTGTTAAAAGCTATGGAGAAATGGATATAGCTAACTTTTTAATGCAAAACGGTATACGGTATATTTATGAACATCCTTACGAAGTAGATACTCGCACTAGAGAATATGGGCAGTATTACCCGGACTTCTATCTTCCAGATTATAAAATTTATATTGAATATTTTGGAATCAATCGAAACGGAGAAGCTCCATCTTATTTCAAATCTACAGATGGAATGACCGCTACAGAGTCTTATCGTGCATCCATGAGATGGAAACACAATATACATCGCGAACATCATACCACGATGATTGAATGCTATGCCTATGAAAAACTAGAAGGAAATTTACTTGATTCCTTAAAAAATAAACTCGAAGATGCGTCGGTTGTTTTAATGCCGAAATCTGCCAAAGATCTATGGACACAAGTTTCTGATGAGGGAGATTCTTTACTTGACGGTATTGTCGAATTATTTGAAACTTTGATCAACCTGATCAAGGGCAATGGGTATGATATAACAGCCGTTCGCAATTTGAATCATGCTGGTAGCAACACACAGACTAATAATACTTTACTTTCACTATTGGATCCAATTTTCAATGCTTACTGTCAATATCTTTTAGAACATGAAGAAATTGATTTTAATGATATGATTAGTTTTGCTTCCGAATATATACGGCAAGGAAAATATACCAATCCTTACAAATATGTGATTGTGGATGAATATCAAGATATATCTAAGACTCGTTTTACACTTTTGGACTGCTTGCGAAAATCAAATGATTTTGATCTTTTCTGCGTTGGTGATGATTGGCAAAGTATATATCGTTTTGCTGGAAGTGATATTGGGTTCATCCTTAATTTTTCAAAATATTGGGGTGCAACAGAAATCAGCAGAATTGAAACTACATATCGTTTCTCGCAAAAGTTAATTGAAATAAGCAGTGGATTTATTATGCAAAATCCTGTTCAAATAAAAAAATCTATCAAAGGAAAAGCCGATAGTTTTAGATTCCCTCTTGGTGAAATTTCTGGCTATAATGATAAATATGCGATTGAATTTATGACAAAAAAACTAAATGATATTCCTAAAGGAAGTACTGTATTTTTCATTGGAAGATATTCTTTTGACGCCAAATTATTGTATGATAGCGAACTATTTTCCTATCAGCATAACAGCGCAGATGGTTTTGTTGATATAAAAATTAAATGTCGTCCTGATCTAAAAATGAAATTTTTGACAGCACATAAATCAAAGGGCTTGCAAGCTGATTACATATTTATAATAAATAATAAAAAATCAAGGATGGGATTTCCAAGTAAAATCCAGGACGCTCCAATTTTAAATTTGTTACTTGATAATTGTGACCACTATCCTCACGCGGAAGAGCGCCGTCTATTTTATGTGGCTTTAACCAGAGCGAAAACGAAAGCTTTTATTGTTACCGTCAAAGGACAAGAATCTGAATTTGCAATGGAACTTAAAGAACGATATAAAGATGATTTGAAAAAAGAGCAGTTTGAATGTCCTCTTTGTGGTGGACAATTGGTAAAGCATTCCGGTCCATATGGCGAGTTTTTTGGTTGCTCCAATTATTACACAAACAAATGCAACTACACAAGAAAAATTAGATAATACATTCTAATGCATCGACGAAAATATATAACTAATTTTCTAAAATTGTTAAAAGACTATGAACACTTCTTAACAATATAAGTTCATTTGTCAAACGAGTATCTTCCTTGACGATTTTCCTTTTTTAAATTATAATTAGAAATAAAAGATTGTGGTTATAAATTATTTCTTTAATGGGTGGTTATCTTGTTTTCTTTCACTGGTTGCAAGGTAACCTTTTTATACCATATTTAGAAAATACATAAATCGGAGTGTAGTTCAGCTTGGTAGAATGCTGGCTTCGGGAGCTAGAGGTCGCAGGTTCAAATCCTGTCACTCCGACCAGTTTGATCATTCCATATTTATAATATAATATTAAGTATCTTAATGATAAGAAAACTTAAATCATCGATAAAAGATACCCATTGGGTATCTTTTTATCATGTATCAATAAAGTTTTCATATTCTTTAATAGGTGATAGTATGGGACAAACAACATTTGCGTTTCTTTTAACTGTTCTGGCAGGTTTATCAACAATGATTGGAAGCATTCTTATTTTTATTAAAGTAAACAATAGTAATAAATTAATTGCTAGTAGTCTAGGTTTTGCTGCTGGTGTTATGATGACAGTTTCTATTACGGATTTAATACCAGAATCTATTCATTCGATCGAAAGTGTATATCGATTTGTTCCATCCCTATTAATTGTAGCAATTTTTATCACGATTGGCATTATATTTTCAATGATGATCGATCGATTTTTGCCAGAAGATTTAACTAATACGAATAAAAAAGGATTGTATAGGGTAGGAGTTATTTCCATGTTAGCCATTATCTTTCACAATATACCAGAAGGAATTGCGACTTTTATGACCACAAGTAGTCATATCACTCTTGGAATCGCCTTAACAATCGCCATAGCGATGCATAATATACCAGAGGGTATTTCGATATCGATTCCTATCTATTACGCGACAGGAAGTCGTTTAAAAGCGTTATTTTACACTTTTGTTTCTGGTTTATCAGAACCATTGGGCGCTATTTTGGCCTATTTGATACTTAGACCCTTTGTCAACGATATGATGATGGGATGTTTATATGCAATCATAGCAGGTATTATGTTACATATCTCCATTTATGAATTAATTCCTACCTCTTTTTCTTATCAGTATAAAAGAAGTAGTAAACGATGGATATTCATTGGAATTGTATTTATGCTCATCAATCATTTTCTTTTTTAGTAAAACATGTTACAATGGAGTAGGTGAGAAGTATGATAAAAGCATTTCAATATAAACCAAATGGAGTATGTTCGAAAAATATTATTTTTACAGTCGATGAAAATAATATCATTCGTGATTTAAGGGTCATTGGTGGTTGTCCTGGTAATTTACTAGGAATTAGTGCTTTAGTAAAAGGGCAAAAGATCGATGATGTAATCGAAAAATTAAAAGGAATTCGTTGTGGCAATAAAGTTACCTCATGTCCAGATCAAATTGCGATTGCATTAGAAAAATACAAAGATGAACAAATATTAAATGTAAAATAAAAAGAGATAACAATTGTTTATCTCTTTTCATTGGGTTATTTGCAATCTCTTAGTTCAAATGAATGATCTGAATTTTCATCATATTCGAATGAATGATCTTCAGACTCAAAACCGATGTTTTGATCATTTGAATTCATTTTACTCTTACAGTCAGTTACTTGATTATTTTTCTTGTTACTAACTTGTTTGTTACTTTTATTGGTAACATTAGAGTTTTTATTCTTATTCTTTGCCATTTTCATCACCCATTAGTAGTATGGCTAAAAACATAGATTATATGCTGATAACATTATTCCATTATTTTCCAATAAAACGATGCGCATTGTTAATTTTTATGATATACTATAAGCAATAATAGAGTAGGTGACATATGCATAACATCGAACATTTATTACAAGAAGAAAAATACATATCTAGAAGTGATCTATTTATAAATGATCTTATGGAAACAAAATACTTACAACAAGCAGACTATCACAACAAACTCTTTATTCGAAAAAAATTAAAAGAGTATAAAGAATATTTCGATCACATTTTAGATAAAGAAAATAAAAATATTAAATTGGATTTTGAACAGCGACTGGCTATCTTAACAGATGAAGATTATAATTTAATTATTGCTGGTGCAGGAAGTGGTAAAACGACAACAATGGTTGCCAAGATTAAATATTTAATTGAAAAGTGTCATATTCCTGGAAATCAAATTTTAGCTATGTCTTTTGCCAGAAAAAACGTTATGGAACTCGACGAAAAATTAAACAAAATCTATCAACTTGGTGTCGATGTAAAAACATTTCATAAATTAGGATGCGAACTAATTGGAATCGACCGTAATACTCCTGTACGTGTCATTAGCCAAAATGTTCAAAAAGACATTATTTTAGATTTTTTAAAAAATGACATATATCAAGATAAACAACTTTTGCATGATACAGTTAATTTTTTAAGTTGTTACTTCTATGCTGATCCTCATCTATCAGAATTTGAAAGTTTCGACGAATATAAAAAATATAAATATGATACACAATACGAATCATTAAAGGGAAATCTAGGAGAGTACAATAAGACGATTATCGATAAGCGTAGAAAAGCAAAGATCAGTATCCAAAATGAATTTTTACGTTCGTATGAAGAACTAAAAATCGCGAATTTCTTATTTTTAAATGGGATTGAATATGAGTACGAAAAGCGATATCCGTTTCCAGCAGGAGATGTTGTTTACTATCCGGATTTTACAATTAAGCAGGGAGAAAATATCGTTTATCTAGAACATTTTGGAATTCATCAAAATGGGTCAAGTGATATCTATAGTGCAGATGTGTTGCATAAATATTTGCATGAAATTGACATCAAAAAGCAATGGCACGAGCAAAATAAGACAAAGATGATATGTACCTATTCGCAATATAACGATGGTCGATCACTGCTAGTACACCTGGAAGAACTATTGACTCAAAATGGATTTATTTTACACAAATTGGATGAAAAATCTGTATATGATAAGTTATTTGAAACATCACAAAACACGCAATTTTATGCCTATTTAATCTTAGCTTTATCATTTATAGCAAAATTTAAATTAACCTATTATCAATCTAGTTATTTTGATCAACTGATGCAAACAACCGATAATGAGCGAACCTTTCAATTTTTAAAGTTGACAAAAAAAGTTTACCAAGCTTATCAAGATTATTTAACAAATCACCATTTAATTGATTTTGAAGACATGATTATCCAGTCGATCGATGTATTAAGTCATACCAAAAAGGAATCGTTCCCGTTTCAATACCAGTATGTAATCGTAGATGAATACCAAGATATTTCTGATCAAAGATTCGAATTGTTACGAAAATTTGTCATGTTATTAGGTGCAAAAGTGATCGCCGTTGGAGATGATTGGCAATCAATTTTCGCTTTTGCTGGTTCAAATGTTAGTTTATTTACTCAATTTGAAGAAGTAATGGGATATGCAGAGATTTTAAGAATCCAGAATACGTATCGCAATAGTCAAGAGTTAATCGATGTAGCAAGTGAATTTGTCGAAAAAAATAATGTACAAATTCATAAAGAGTTACATTCTAATATTCATCTTGATAAGCCGGTTGTAGTATATTCTTATGATGATTACCATGCATCTTCAACTAATAAGGGGATATTAATTACTAAAATTATTCAAGATATTATAAAAGAATATTCACCACAAAACAAGATTCTTTTAATTGGTCGTTACCAAAATGATTTGGATCGATTACTAACAACAGGCCTTTTCCAAAAAGGACAAGGAAATCATGTTATCTGTACTAGTATTCCAAGTGCACGACTTTATTTCGCTACAGCCCATGGTTCCAAGGGAGTAGAGTATGATAATGTCATTATTATCAACGCGATCGATTCAACCTATGGTTTTCCTTCTAAAGTAAAAGATGATCCGATTTTCCTATTATTTGGAGATAAAAGAAATTTAGCATATGCCGAAGAGAGAAGACTGTTTTACGTTGCCTTGACACGAACAAAGAGTAGGGTATATATTATCGTTCCTGCTTCTAAACCATCTCCGTTTGTGTTAGAATTAAAAGAGAATATCCATGTTGAATTTAAAGATGATGTAGTAAAAAATTATCAAAATCAAATTGAAAGTTTAACATGTCCACACTGTGGTTTTTATTTAAAACGAGAATATTTTGACCCAATGAATCAATACGTATATCGTTGTACCAATGATAAAAATATATGTGATTTTATCACGACAGAATTAACTTATAAAGTTCCTATCAAACCATGTCCAAAATGTAAGAAAGGGTTTATCATATTTAAAACTATAGTTTCCAATCATGACCAAAAGTTATTGATGTGTGGTTGTACCAATTACCGAGAAGAAGAAATTGCATGCACGCATGTAGAGTACTTTCCTTGGAACAAGGCAGAGACTGATACTGTTACTCAGAGATAATAAAAAGTAAAAATATATAGAAGTTAACATAATATAGATTATAGTAAGTTATATATTTTTAATAATTATTCGAATAGTTATTCATTTTAAAGTAAATATTGAATGTGAATTATCTTATTTTAGATAGTTCTTTTTTATTATTCTCAAGAATTATTTTTATATTCGAAAGATTTTTGTATTATGATTCATTTGTTATTGTGATTATTTTTATTACATTATTTTAATCTAATCTTTTCCATTATTTAAATTGATATATGATACCATGTTGTATATTTTAATTTGAGATGGACAGTTATTCATCTATTCTTCTTTTTTAGCGCTACAAAGCGCGTTATACATGTCTATGACCTACTCTCCTATTTGTTATGATAATAGTAGGGGGGTTAACAAAAAATTAATAGGGGAGTTGTTACTTTGTAAAAACGTTTTATGAATCGATATTTTATCGTAAACGTATAACTCTAAACAAGTCTTGTAAATATCGAATATATGATTCATATTAACAAGGGTAAGTAGAAATGAAATTTTGTTATGAAATGGATCGTTATTTTATATCGATAAAAATACTCTCTCCTACTCTATTAAAAAAAACACCGAGTAGGTGTTAATTTACTTTTCGTGATTGAATTTCTGCGATTTTTTCGAATACTTCAGCTGCATTCTTTTCATTGATTTCCGTATATCCTAATTCTTTTAGGGCTTGAACTTTGATCGTATTAAGTTCTAAAGTACGACTCATTTTTTCTTCTCTACGATGTTCTATTTGATTTACAAAACGTTTATGGGATTCCGCAATTCTAGATTTAGATGCACCACCATTATTATATAAAGTCATTCCAGAGAACATGATACTTTCAAAGATAAATTGATCATCTTCATCAAACACAAATTCAAGTGGCTTTACAAAACCAGTTGCCTTTGCTACATAAGCCAAAATGTACTTTAATTCTTTTGATGAATCCAATGATTGAATGAAATGATAAAGATAACGGAAAGTATGATATGCTTGATCGCTATTTCGTTCGCTATCATCTTCTAGTTTTTCTTTGATCAATTCGATAATATTATGTAATAATTCTTTATCTCTTTTGTTTAGGCCATTATAAATATTACTACTATCATTAAATTCATTTTTCGCATTGTTTTCAAATAATGCATTAATTCTCGTTTCTACATTCATAATATAATCAGTGTCTACTTTAATATTATTGATTTCATCTGGTGATTTAATACCAAGTAGATTTAGTAGTAACACTTTTTTATCTTTTGGCCATTTATTAATATCATCTAGTTCCAAATAATTATAGATCATTTGTCTAGATACACCTAAATACTTCGCTAGTTTTACTTTTGAAATGCCTAATTCATGTAAAATGTCATTTAGTTTTTCCATATTTTTAAAACCTCCTATTATCATTTTATCATTTCCCTGTCAAATGTCAAGTGTAAAGTAAAAGTATAGTTAAAAAGTTAAAAAAAGAGGGGAACTCCCCTACTAATTATAAATACCAAAGCTTCTTATGATTTTTACGAACTTCTTTGATAATGCCACCACCTAAACATTCTTCACCTAAATAGAAGACACAAGCTTGTCCTGGCGTAACTGATTTTACTCCGTTCTGATAATGGACGACGATATTACCATCATCTAGATATTCTAATTCTACTTCATTATCTTTTTGACGGTAACGAAATTTCGCACTACATTGTGTTGGATATTCAGTGCTGATCCAATTCACTTGATCAACTAAACATTCAGTACTAATCAAATACGGATTATCCTCACCATAAGCTACATACAAAATATTCTTTTCCAAATCTTTTCCAACGACAAAAAGCTTATCGGTACTACCTCCAATGTTAAGACCTTTTCGTTGTCCTATCGTATAATACATAAGACCGATGTGTTCTCCCAATACTTCGTTTGTTTCAATATTGACGATTTGTCCAGGTATGTTAGGTAAATAGTTTTTCAAAAAATCTTTAAAATGACGTTCTCCAATAAAGCAAATACCAGTTGAGTCTTTTTTCTTAGCTGTCGTTAAATGATTTTGTTCTGCTATTTTACGAACTTCCGATTTTTCCAAATCGCCGATTGGAAAGAGAACATTCTCTAATTGTTTTTTTGATAGTTGAGACAAAAAGTAAGTTTGATCTTTATTACGATCGACACCTCGCAATAATTTGCCATTTTTAATTCGTGCATAATGTCCGGTTGCAATATAATCGGCACCTAGTTTTTCTGCCTCTTTTACAAACATATCAAATTTAATATACTTGTTACACATGATGTCAGGATTAGGTGTTCTACCGGCTTTTAATTCATCTAAAAAATAAGTAAATACATAATCCCAATATTCTTTTACAAAATCGACACGATGAAGAGGAATACCAATTTCTTCGCATACTTTTAAAGTGTCATTATAATCTTGTTCTTGTGGACATATTTGATTATTTAAGGTAGGATTACCCAAGATGTCATTATTTAAAGAGGCATCCCAGTTACGCATGAAAAGGCCTATGACATCATAGCCCTGTTCTTTCAAAAGAATGGCAGCAACACTACTATCCACTCCTCCACTCATTCCAATTACTACTTTTTTCATGCAAATCACCTAGAAGTATTATACCACATTATTTTAAAATTGGAACGATCTCTTTCAATATGGTGGGAACGACATAAATTTCCATTAATGTTGTAATCATTACACCAATAATTGAGAGTAATAATATAAAAGAGTATTTATGAACGATTTTTCTAAAATCAAACGGTTCTTTCTTCAACATCGACTTGATTATTTTGAGAGAGACCGTTAGAGAATAAAGCATTAAAACAATGTAGAGAATCATATTGATAACATGATGCGGAAAAATATAGAAAAAGGCAACCAAACATCCTTTTAATTGGTAATTCATAATAATGGATGAGATCGAAAAACCTAGAATAAAGGCTTTGCTGAAGAACATGAATAAAGTAACCGGAATTCCAATCACGGAAATGCCAAGTAACCAAATGACCAATACATAAATCACATTAGCACCTAAACTACTACATAAACTATTGATATAATCTAGTTTTCCTGTATCAATGTTAGTAATAAAAGTATCTAAATATTCCTTTAACATGTTCTGATCATTTTTACTTAAAATTACAACAAAGATAGATCCGGCTAAGATTCCTGCTAACATAAGGCTTACTAAGAAAATAATCATTTTCTTATTGGCTTTCGCTTTGACTTTTAGTTTGTCCACTATCTTTTTCATTCTTTCACCTCAATAAATACTATTAATTTTTATAAAAAATATTCCAAAAATAAATAAAATAGTATATAATCTTACTAGAGGTGTTTAAAATGGCTAGCAAAAAAAAGAAAAAAGCGCAGAATACAGAACGAACTTTTGCCCTTGTTTGTGTTGGTATCATGTTATTTAGTGTCGTTGCTTCGATACTCGTTTATTTTATATAAAATACTTCAAAATAACGAAGTATTTTTATATGCACAAAAGATGAGAAAAATCTCATCTTTTTAATTTTCTGCTTCTTCTAACATGTTAGTAATGAAGATCCCATAGCCACGAGTTGGTGTATCTACTACTACGTGAGTTACAGCTCCTACTAAGTATTCGTCTTGTAGAATTGGACTTCCACTCATTCCTTGAATAATTCCACCTGTTGTATTCAATAATTCTTGGTCGGTTATTTCAAACGAAATATTCTTCGTTGTCCCTTTTTGATTAATTCTGGTAATATTAATTTCATATTCTTTGATTTCCGTACCATTTAATACCGTTCGAATCATAGCTTTTCCGGTTTTTACTTCATTTGGTTCGGCTACTTTATAAAGTTCTGTCTCAGGAAGTTCTTGTGTGTAGTTACCAAATATTCCGTGTTCGGTATTTTCAAAGACGTCACCTTGAATACGGTTCGAGTAATATTTCGCGTTTTTTTCTCCTGGTTCTCCATTTTCACTTTTTTGAATTCCGGTTACTTCTGAATCATAGATTTTACCATCTTTAATCTCTAAAATTCTACCAGTTGTTTTTTCTAATATTTCATGCCCAAGAGCACCAAATAATTTCGTATTGGGATCGATATAAGTTAAGGTACCAATTCCCGTAATACTATCTTTGACATACAATCCTGTTTTATAGACGTTGTTTTCATCCTTATAAATTTTAAGAGTTGTGTTCAGAGTTTCATCATTTCGTTTATAACCTATTTCGATGGTTTCATCCGTATTTGCAGCATTTATTTTAGAGACCATTTCACTAATCGTGCTGATGTTATCTCCATTGATACTAATAATCGTGTCTCCTACTTTTAATCCTGCATCTTTACCCGGATATTCGTCGTTTACTTTGTATAATCCAACGACTAAGACACCATCTGCGTGAAGTTCAATTCCGATGTTTTCGCCACCAGGAATGACGTAATCTGAATAAGCGAATACAAAACTTGGCATACTAATTAATGCAAGAAGAGTAATACATGACGTTTTTAAAAATTTTTTAAAAGTCACATTTTCATCTCCTTTATATCACTTGCAGACTACATTATTATTATGGTTGGAATGATGATTATTATAGCCATAAAAAAATGCCAAATGAGGCATTTGTTTCCTATTAATTGGTGGTTTCTTCAATTTGAAAATCTTTTAAACTTCCATCTTCTAAAACCATTTTACTTACTTGCTCTTCCACTTGTTTTAATTCTTGATCACACTCGGAAGCAAGTTTCATAGCGCGGGTATATTTTTCGATCGATTCTTCTAATGAACCATTCCCGTTTTCTAAATCGCTGATGATCGTTTCTAATTCTTTCATTTTATCTTCAAATTTCATTTCTTTCTTTTCCATCTTTATTCTCCTTTTATCGTTATCACTTTTAGATCGATTTCTCCGTCATATAACTTCAGTTTAATATCTTCTTCTTTTTTGACATCGTAAATCGATTTAATAATATGACTTTCCTGATAAGGAATTGCAAATCCTCGTTTTAAAACTGACATCGGATTAATCAATTCTAACTTTTCAATCTTGGTCTTTAAATCGATCATTTGTTTGGCATATAATTCTTCTGGATGTAAGAAAATATAATGCTTCATGATATGGTCTAAGTCAAACCTTTTATGCTCTAAAGTACGTGTCATCGATTGTTTTAATCTTTCTATCAAAGTGTCTAGTTTTTGACTCTTATTTTCATAGATCATGATAGGATTTTTTATGACAAACGAATTTTTTAAGCTATCTAAATATAATTTTTGTAAATGAATGGTTTTATGAATACTTTCATGCAAACGAATTTTTAATTGTGTCATATGCTTTGTTAAATCAAGTATGTTAGGAACTGCTAATTCGGCCGCTCCAGTTGGCGTTGGTGCTCTAAGGTCAGCAACAAAGTCGCTAATCGTATAATCGATTTCATGGCCTACAGCACTGATGATCGGAATCGGACAAGCAAATATCGTTCTTGCAACACTTTCTTCATTAAATGGCCATAAGTCTTCAATCGATCCACCACCTCGCCCAACAATTAAAAGATCAAGGTTATAATTTTCCGCACGTTTGATATTTTTAACAATATCACTAGCTGCATTTTCTCCCTGGACTAAGCTTGGAAAAAGAATCGTCTCAGCAATGGGAAAACGTCTTCTAATCGTCGAAATAATATCTTTAATGGCCGCTCCAGTTGGTGCTGTAATAATACCGATTCGTTCAGGAATTTTAGGAATTGGTTTTTTATGACGAGGATCAAATAATCCTTCTTTTGATAACTGAGCTTTTAATTTTTCAAAGGCAATATACAAATTTCCTACTCCATCTTCGAGCATTTCTTCGACATATATTTGATAATTGCCACTTGCCTCATATATACTTATTCTTCCCGTTACTAAGATTTTCATTCCATCTGCTGGTTGAAAAGTAAGCTTGGATGCACTTTTACTGAACATGATCGCATTTATTTTACTTGTTTCATCTTTAATCGAAAAATAAAGGTGACCACTAGAATGACTTTTAAAGTTGGAAATTTCTCCTTTTAAGAAAACAAGACGAAGATTTTCGTCTGTATCAAATTTCATCTTTAAATATCTTGTCAGAGCTCCAACACTAAGATATTTTCTATCATTCATTCTATCACCTACTTATTGTGGTACACTTTATCCAATACACCATTAATCATTTTACGCACATCATCATCACTATAACTTTTCGCAAGTTCGACAGCTTCATTGATCGATACAATTTCTGGTGTATTCGTATATAGTAATTCATAGATTCCCATTCTAAGAATCGCTTGATCCGTATTTCCTAAACGATCGATCGTCCAATCATTCAAATATTGATTGGCAATTTTATCGATTTCATTCTGATAAGTAGTAACGCCATATACCATATCTTTTACGAATTCGTTTTCGATTGGTACTACTTCTTTGATCACATCGTCAATTTCATATTTTATTTTATTTTTTTCATATACATTGATCTGATAGAGAATGGTCATAATTAATTTTCTAAGTTCGCTTCTATTTAATGTTTCCATAATCTCACCTGTTAACCATTATAACATAAATAAATAGTAAAAAAAAGAGAATTTTCTTCTCCTTTCACTTATTTCTAAGAATTTTTGTTTTTGGCTTTTCTTTGTAAAACGTATGACCATCTTCCGTTTTATAAATTTTCTTTTTGTTGTCAAAATGACGATAAGTAAAATAGATAACCGATGCGACACCAGCTGAGATCGAAGCAATGATGGCTGCTTCTTTTAAACGTTTATTTGCGATTTTCGCATCTTTTTCCCTCTGTTTTTCTTTAAATTTTTCTAATTCTGTTTGTTGCAAACAAATCACCTCTATTTCAATTTCTGATTGAGCAATTTATGTAGACGTTCTACTTGATCAAATTTATCATTTTTGTACGTTTTTAAAGTATCTTTAAACAACATGTTCAACTTCCAAAGAACTCCAAAGAAGCTTATGAACCCTAATAAAATCCCAATTAGATACAAATCGATTCCCATAAAATAATAACTAACGGTTAGTCCGATTATACCAAGTAAAACGGTCAAAACGCCAATTAGACGATTGCGATTATCCGTTTCGATATTGGCCAGTTGTTGTTTTAAATATTCGATTTTTTCATCTTTGGTGTCGATCGTATTGAGTAAATTATTATAGATAATCTCACTTTTATTTTTTTCATTTCCTTCGATTGTGATATTTACTTTATCATATTGTTTCATACCTTATTCCCCCATAAATAAATTATACCATAAATCACTAAAAAAGCAATTTAAAAAGAAATAACAGCATTATTTCTTTTTTGATAACTGTAATGTTCGCATTTTCACATTTCCAACATGATCTGGTATTACCAATTTTTCTTGATAAAACGGAATATATTCTTCCTTTTCCGTTACCATTTTCGGAGTTTGAAGAGCATGAATAGAAAGTTTCCCTTGTTCAAAGGCAAGTTGTCGTTCTAAAAAACAGATAGATGTTTCTAATTTGTGCTGTTTTTGATTTAAATGTTCTAAATAGATACCATATATAGCTACACTTATCAATCCTGCAAGTAATGTAAATGCCCCCATTTTAAATAACCAAGTCGCTAGTGGGAACATATAAAACATGCCGCTGATGAGTGTAACTGGTAAAGCAAGTGCAGAAACGGTTTCAATGATACCTCCAACTTTTTTTGCCGTTTTGGAATTTTGCGCGTTTTCGAGATAATAAAGATAATCTTGATGACTTTTTAATTCACGAGCGAGATAACGATTGCGATTTTGAAAGTCTTTGATCATATTTAAATTTTCACGTAATTTAGAAACACTATAAATATGAAAATTACGAATAGAAGATCGTTTCGTTTCTCGTTTCGACGACTTTCTTTCGACAATTGCTTCCATTTTATAGATATTTTTCTCCTTCTCCGCGATAGATCATGACGACATTCCAAATTCGAACATAAATACTCATGACGGCAAAGGCGATCCAACCAAATATTGGAACAATCAAGCATAAAATCCATACATAAGGAGATAAATACAGTTCTTTTCCTGGAACATTTAACTTTGCAGACACTTGGCAAGTAATCTGCAACATAAAGACCGATAGCATGATAACTGCTGGAAAGAAGCAACAAAGTACTCCAATTACCCAATAATACCATTTCGCGTACCATGCATCTTTATCATAAACATTTAATAAGGCTCCTAACACTAGATCTCCTGCTCCATGTCCGAAAAGTAGCAATAGTAGCCATATCCACCAATTTTCACGTTTTAATATCGACATATGATCCCTCCTAATAATTTATTATACTACAAATTTACTTTCTAATGTTGTTTTTCTTTCATTTCTTTTAATTTATAAAGGATGTTAAGTGCTTCCATTGGTGTAATTTCCAATGGGTTAATGTGGTCAAGTTCTTGTTCAATTTTTGATTCTTGTGGTTCTGGAACAAGAAACTCTAATGGAAGTGCCTCTTGAATCTTCATATCACGTTTCTTTTCTTTGCTTTCATACACACTTAGAATTTGATTTGCACGAACAATTAAAGAATTTGGTAGATCGGCTAGTTTCGCAACATGGATGCCGTAACTTTTGTCGACACTCCCCTCTTTTATTTTGTGTAAAAAGGTAATATTACCATCTTCTTCATGGGCGCTGACATGAATATTTTTCAAGTCTTTTAAATTGTTTTCTAAATCCGTTAGTTCGTGATAGTGAGTAGAGAAAAATGTTTTCGCGTGAATATGTTCGCTGATGTATTCGATGATAGCCTGAGCGAGTGCCATGCCATCGAAAGTAGCAGTTCCTCTTCCTAATTCATCAAACAAAATCAAACTATTTTCCGTGGCATTACTGATTGCATAGTTAGCTTCCATCATTTCCACCATGAAGGTTGATTCTCCACTTACCAAATCGTCACTTGCTCCAATTCTCGTGAAAATCGCATCGAAAATAGGCATTTTCGCACTTTTTGCGGGCACGAAGCAACCAATTTGAGCCAAGATTACTGTAATTGCCATTTGCCTCATATAAGTCGATTTACCAGCCATATTAGGACCTGTAATTAAAAGAATATTTGTGTCTTTCTTCATGACAATATCATTAGGAACAAATTCACCATCAATCACTTTTTCGACAACTGGATGACGATCATCGATAATGCAAATTTCGCGTTCATCGGTAATTGTCGGTCTCACATAATGATTTTCTTCGGAAACCGTCGTAAAAGATTGTAAGACATCGATCTCACTAATCACCTTAGCAATCTCTTGCAATCTTGGAATATATTCTTTAATTTTATCGCGGATTTCCGTAAATAATTGATACTCTAAATCGATGATTTTTTCTTCAGCATTTAAAATAAGAGCTTCTTTTTCTTTCAAAATCGGACTAATATATCGTTCACAGTTAGAAAGAGTCTGTTTACGTTCGTACCCATATTCCTCTTTCACCAAACTCGTCTGCCCTTTCGATACTTCAATATAATATCCAAACACACGATTATATCCGACTTTTAAATTCTTAATACCAGTACGTTCTTTCTCTTCTTTTTCGAAATTGGCAACGAAATCTTTCCCACCTTTACGAAGACTTTTCAACTCATCCAATTCTTGATGAAACCCTTCTTTAATCAAATATCCTTCTTTTAAGGTGACAGGAGGATTTTCATAAATCGCTTGTTCTAATAGATCATAGAGCTCCGGTAATGTTTCGATCGTTTTATAAAAGTGAATCTGATCTAGAATGTTCTTAATATTTGGTAATACTTTTAAAGAACCTTTCAATTGTAACAAATCTCTCGCATTCGCACTTCCAAAGGCAACTCTTCCACTCAAACGTTCCAAATCGTAAACTTCAAACAAATAATTTTGAAGATCTTCTTTTAGAATAAATTCTTTTGATAGTATTTCGACCATATCGTAACGACGATTAATTTCCTCTTTGTCGATCAAAGGATTTTCGATGAAATTTTTCAGCATACGAGAACCCATCGCCGTCTTAGTACGATCCAAAAGCCAAATAAGCGAATAGTTACGTTGTTTCAATCGCAAAGTTTCCGTCAACTCTAAATTCCGTTTCGTATGAATATCCATCTTTAAATACTTTTTGTTTTCACGAACGATTGCTTTTTGTAAGTGTGATAAACTTCGTTTTTGTGTATTGTTGATATATGTGAGTAGATGCTTTAATGTTTCTACATGCCTTGCATCACCTAAATCTTCATACAATGTTTCGTATTCTGATAAGGATGCAATTTCATCCTCAACCGTAACTGTCAATTTAAACTGATTTTTTAAAAGTGATAAAATTGTTTTATCGACCTTACTCGTCATGATCACTTCTTTAAGACCTAGACTCACAATTTCCGTTACGACTTTCGTAGGATTATGCTCCATCAGAAAAACATAGATTTCACCAGTCGAAATATCGGCATAGCTAATGCCATAAGCATGCGAAAAATCGACGATATTGCCAATATAATTGTTTTCGTATTCAATGAGTGATTCTTGATTGACGATCGTCCCCTTAGAAATGATCTGGGTAATGTCCCTTTTGACAATTCCTTTGGCTAATTTTGGATCTTCCATTTGCTCACAAATCGCTACTTTATATCCTTTATCAACTAATTTATCAATATAGATATTGGCAGCATGATGAGGAATACCACACATCGGAATTCGTTCTTCTAATCCAGCATTTTTACCGGTTAATGTAAGTTCTAATTCTCGTGATACTGTAACCGCATCCTCAAAAAACATTTCATAGAAGTCTCCTAGACGGAAGAATAAAATAACATCTTCATTCTCTTTCTTGATTTCTAAATATTGACGCATCATCGGCGTTACTTTATTCATATCTACTTCGTTTCGTTTCATGTTACCACCTGTTTAATATTGTAACAGATTTTCTTTGATAAGTCACGAGAATAATGGTTACAAATAGAGTTTTCAAAAGAAAAAAGGATTCTCATCCTTCTAAATTTTCCAGTACTTCTAGAGCCTCATCGAAAGTCGATACGCCGATGATTTCGATGTCGTAATGATTCTCTTCTTTTAGCTCCATCGCTTCTTCCAAATTATCGCCATTCGGAACTAAAAACAAATCCGCCTTTGCCTTGACAGCTCCTTTTAATTTATATTCAACTCCACCAATACTTCCAACGTTACCATCTAAATCGATCGTTCCCGTTCCCACGATCGTAAGACCATGCGTAATATCTTCTGGAATCAAATAGTTGTAAATCGCCAAAGCCATCATAAAACCGCCAGATGGACCAGATTCTGATTGATCGAAGTGAAAGGTGATTTCGGGATCCGTTATGACATCTTTCTTTTCCGAAATCATAACCCCAATGACTTCTACCCCTTCTAATTCGTAAATTTCAGCTTTTCTCGTATATTCTTTGCCATTATTGATTACGTTTAATGTAAGCGTATCCCCGATGGTACACTTGCTGATTTCTTCTGCTAAAGCTTCTTTTTCATTGACGGCGATACCGTTGATTTCTAAAATTTCATCTTGTACTTCTAAATCGGTCCTGCCATCTGGATCGACATAAGTGACAAACAACTGACGATTCGTTACCTCAATCTCTTTTCCGGCCTTTTGATAAGCCAAAATAAGAGCGTTGTCATTCGCTTCTTCGAGCATTAAATGATCACGAAAACTAACATCGCGAATCGTTTCGTTTTCTAAAACAACTTCTTCTTGTTTGATGATATCCCAATCACTACGAAGACTAGCAATTAACAAAACAGGAATCGTTCCTTTCAATTCTGAAACGTATGCCATATTAAAACTTCCTTCGACAGGATATCCCCCATCTACTTCAATTTTAGAAGAAATATCGATAATTCCTCCTGGAGTATTGACATAATAAGGTAAACGAATCGTCGCCAAAAGAACGATTACGACCATTACAATAAAAAACTTATAATTTTCACATATGATTTTTTTTATTTCATCATATAATTTATTGAACATGGGATCTTCCTTTCTATTTATAGAATATTGATGATAGGTGAAAATATGAAAAAAATTCTAACAAGTTGTGGTATTATGATTGTTCTGCTCTTTATCGTTGTCGAGATTTTAACAGAATCTAGTACGATTTTAGAGAGTGTAAAATTTTCCTTTTCCATTTGGACGAACAACATTTTTCCTTCTTTATTTCCTTTTTTTGTGTTGTCCGAAATACTCGTTAACTATGGTTTTATCGAACTTGTTGGAGAACTTTTTAAACCTTTCATGTATTCTCTTTTTCGCGTGAAAGGTGAATGTGCTTTTATTTTCATCATGAGTATTATATCAGGTTTTCCTTCAAATGCCAAATACACGAGAGAGCTCTATTTAAACGGAACTCTAAACAAAGAAGAGGCCTCGAAGATTCTTACTTTCACCCATTTTTCTAACCCGCTATTTATTTTAGGAACTATTTCGCTTCTCTTTTTAAATAATAAAGAAGCAGGACTATTAATTCTACTTTGTCATTATGGAACAAATCTTATTATTGGTCTTATTTTTCGTAATTTTTATCCTAGTCCAAAAGAACATGAAAAGGTATCTTTGAAGCGAGCTATTTTAAATATGCATCAAAAAAGAATTCACAATCAACAATCGTTTGGAACGATTATGACGAATTCTCTCGTGAATAGTATCAATACATTGTTACTGATTTTAGGTGTTGTTACGGTTTTCTTAGTCATTACGACGATCATTGGTAACAATTTACATATCGGTAGTTACTATCAAAGTGTTTTAAATGGTTTCTTCGAAATGACGCAGGGATTAAAATATGTGAGTATTTTAGGAATTCCTCTGAAGTTAAAGGCGGTTCTTTCGACGATGATCATATCGTTCGGAGGACTCAGTGTTCATATGCAAATGATGAGCATTCTAAGCGATACCAAAATTTCTTATTTTCCATTTTTAACGGCTCGTATCATGCATGCCACCATCGCTTCCATGCTCGTTTATTTTCTCTTCGACTTTTGGATCATGCTTTAGCCGATCGTCGTAAAATTACTATTGTATTGATAAACGGCGGTTACACCAAAGTTACCTTCTAATAAACGGTTAGTTACAGGAATTACAATTTTAATCATTGAATCGTATTGGGCAGGAGAAACATCAGGAACGGTTTCCGTTGATACAACAAAATCACCAAAGCTGCTACCATCTACCAACTTGGTCGCATAATCACCATACTCAAATAAATTTTGATCTTTATCGATTCTTAAGGTGGTGGTGGAAGTATCATCGAAAGAAAACGTAATACAATTATCGCCACAATTTGTAAATGATGTAATCGTTTTGCTACGAAAATCATCGTATATTTTCTGTGTCATAATCGCTTGTTTGTTGAGTAGTGCTGATTTGATTCCATTGTTAACATACATTTCTCTTAGTGAAATAATAATTTGAAATAAAAAGATTACGATTACCATTACTAAACTAAATGATACCACTAGTTCCACTACTGTAAAGCCATTTTTCTTTTTCATAGTTACCTCCTAATAAATTTTTATCGTCGCAAACGTTCCATCTTCCATTTCGACTACTAAGCGGTATTTTAATAGTTCATCATCGTATTTGATATATTCGATAAAGCGTTTCATCGACTCAGAAATATCATCTATACTATCGAATACACTTTGTACATAGGTCGTATTTTCATCGATAAAGAGAATGGTTTTGATCTCTAAGACTTCTTTTAATCGACGACAATAATCAGTTTCATTAACATAAGAAGTTGGACAATCTGACAAATCGATATATTTCATTTTATCGTTACGAAAGGTTTCTGCCATGGATATAAAATTGTCTTGCATGTAAAACTTTTTCATATTCTCTGCCGCATACAGAGCGTTTACGGTATTATATTTAAAAGTCGTCTGATACCCTTGATTGACATTTCGAAATTGAATAAACAAGAAAACCAACGTTCCTAAAATAAAGGTGGCAGCGATCAAAGTCTCAGCTAACATGAACCCTTTACTTTTATTTTTTTTCATAAACTTCATCTCCCTATGTTGAATTTATTCTGAATATATTATATAATACATTTAGGATAAATGCTAGTCAAAAATGAATAAAAGGGGATGAATATTATGCTAAGAGTATTTGATTTTGAAAAGATGCCAGTTGTTGAAATTGTCAACGATATTATGGTCGATGCATCGAAACGTGGAGCAAGTGATATCCACTTTGATCCGTTAGAAAAATTTATGAAAATTAGAATTCGTATCGATGGAATTCTAATTGACTATGCAGAAGTTCCTAACACAATTAAAAAGAATTTAATTACACGTATCAAGATTATTTCTAATATGAATATCACAGAAACACGTCTACCACAAGATGGTGCGATCAAGGCTACTCTTCAAGATACCAATCTCGATCTTCGTGTCTCTTGCTTACCTACTAGTCAAGGAGAAAAGATCGTTATTCGTATTTTGGACTATACGATGAGTTTATCTGGTATCGAGGAATTAGGATTCAGCGATGTCAACTATCAAAAAGTATTAAAAATGATTTCGGTACCAAATGGAATTGTGCTCGTCACTGGTGCGACTGGTACTGGTAAATCGACGACTGTCTACTCTATTTTGCAACGTTTAAATAAAGAGGAAACAAATATTATCACGGTTGAGGATCCGATCGAAATGGATATTGAAGGAATCAATCAGGTACAAACAAATAGTGAAATTGGACTTACTTTTGCAACCGCTCTTCGTTCGATCTTACGTCAAGACCCAAACATCATCATGATCGGAGAAATTCGTGATACCGAAACAGCAAAAATTGCCGTTCGTGCTTCTATCACAGGACACTTAGTATTATCGACGATCCACACCAATAACTCTTTAAATACAATCGAACGTCTACTGGATATGGATGTAGAGCGTTATTTGTTATCAAGTGCTTTAACAGGTATCATTTCTCAAAAATTAGCTCGTATGCTATGTCCTCATTGCCGTACGAAACGTAAAACAAATGATTATGAAAAAAATCTTTTAAAACAAGTAATTGGTCATTCCGTCGATGAAGTTTATACAGCAGAAGGTTGTGAAGTATGTGGAAATGGTTATCACGGACGTATCGCGATTCAAGAAGTACTTCTCATCAATCAAGAAATTCGTGATGCAATCAGTAATAACTTACCAAAAGAAAAATTACGCGAACTTGTCTATCGTTCCGATGTAACAACACTACTTCAGGATGGATTACAAAAAGTAATCGATGGATATACAACATTTGAAGAAGTCCTAAAATTGATCGAATTAGATGACGATGAAAACATTATCGAAGGAAAGTTGGATTTAAAAGAAGCATTAAAGATGACGGATATTGCGAAACATGCTCAAGAGCAAAATCAAACATTAGAACCAAAGCCTCTCGATCCTAAACCAATTATAGGACCAGTTGATTAAGCAAGTTTATACTTGCTTTTTTTGTATAAAAAAAGAATAGAATTATCTATTCCAAGTTAGTAAATATAAAATCATTTCCATATCGATGCGACTAAGAAGCAAAATGATTGCTCCTAAGCTTAAGAAAGGACCAAAAGGGATCTCATGATTACTGTTCTTTTTTAGTGTCATAATGGCAATGGGTAAACCAATAATCGATCCTAAAAAGATGGATATAATGGCAAGTGGCCAGCCAAGAACGATACCGAAAATTCCCATCAATTTAATATCTCCTCCACCCATCGATTCTTTTTTAAATAGAAAATCACCAAATTTCTTAAGTAAAAACATGATGATAAAGGAAATAATACCACTTATAAGCGCTGAAAATAAAGCCTCTCCACCACGAATAAAATAAATTTCAATCAGCAATAAAATACCAAAGACAATTAATACTTCATCAGGGATAATCATCGTTTCAATATCACTTACAAAGATGATTAAAAGCATCGATACAAACGTTAACGCAATCAATAATTCCCAGGTGAGTCCAAACGCTAAATAAGAAAGAGCAAATAAAATACCACTTGCAATTTCAAAAACGGGATGAAACCAAGGAATTGGTGCTTTACAATTCTTACACTTCCCTTTCTGTAACAGAAAAGAAAAGATAGGAATCAATTCTAAAGGTGTTAGTATATGTCCACATTTGGGACAATGAGAACGAGGAGAGATAATGGATTCTCCTCGCGGTAATCGATCCCCTACTACATTGTAAAAGGAACCGAAAATGGTTCCAAAAAGGAAAAAGATAATCGTATAATAAACTGTCATAAAAATCCCCCTATACTTCTTGAATGGCAGTATACATATTAAACATTGGAATAACGATCGAAAGAATGATAATACCAACAACGACAGTTAAGAATAAAATCAAAACTGGTTCGATAAATGTCTTAACACGAGTAACCGCATTCTTATGAAGATCCTGATAATACTCTGATACTTTCTTCATCATCTGTGGAAGTTCTCCTGTTCGTTCTCCTGTTACCAACATTTCATAAGCCGGCATTGGAAAGGCCCAATGATCTTTGAAGGCCGTTGATATCTTCTCACCTTTTGCAAGATTGGCAATCGTATCCAATATTAACATTTTATAAATTTCATTATTCGTAATCTTATTTAAGATATCCATACTATCGGTAATGAAAACGTTGTGTTCCAATAAAGAAGCAAAAGTTTTCGTAAAAGTTGTAACTTCATTATAAATGATAATATTACCAAATATCGGTAAATGCATCAACAACCATTGTGTAGCTGTTCGAATCAATTTAACATTATGATATAAATAAGCAAATACCCCAATTACAAGAGCAATAATAAGAATTACTAACCATAAATTATGTTGTAAGAAATCACTCAAATTCATAATGGCAATCGTGATTCCTGGAATCTGTGCTGCATCCATACTTTCATATATTTCGACAAATTGTGGAATAACGTAGATCATAATGAAAGTAACAACAGCAATCGCTACTACTAAGACAATCGAAGGATAAGTCATAGCCGTAATCATCTCTTTACGCGTTTTATCCATCTCTGTATAGTACTCTGCCATATCATCTAAGACTTCTGGTAGAGATCCTATCATTTCCGATGTCTTTATCATGTTAATAAGCAAAGCTGGAAAAGCTTTTCCTTGTTTTTCCATAGCGGTACTAAAGTTTTCTCCCATCGTAAGGTCGTAGATCATCAACTTAAAAATACGTTGATATGCCTTCGACTTAAACTGGCGAGATAAAATCTTGAGTGACTCAACTAAGGGAATACCAGCTTTGATATATGTCGATAATTGTGTCAAGAAGAAAATAAGGTCTTTCGTCTTAACCTTCGTATGACTAGTTGCCGAACTTTGATGTAGGAAACGAATCCACTTATCAGTTTTAATACTATATACTTCGTATCCTTCCGAAAGTAAAAAAGAATGAACCTCTACTTTCGAATATGCTTCAAAATAACCTTTGACAATTTTCCCATCGGGATCTTTCGCTTCGTATTCGTATAATAATTTGGTTGGACTTTTCTCCGCATCTTCTCCATCAAAATCGATTAATAAAACATTACGATTGATATCTTTACGATTACGCTTTGCTTTTACAAACGATGAATTATTATACTTCTTCTTGATATTGGCAACCATTTTCTTTGGAAAAGCAATAATAGCAAGCAAAAAATCGTTGATGCGATCGCCAAACGTTTTTCTTTCAATCTTAACTTTTTCGTTGATATAAACATCATTTTCACGTTTTTGTTTTTCTCTTTTTTCAGCTAATTGACGTTCTTTTTCGAGACGACGTACTTCTTTTAATTTTTCCTCTTTTTCACGACGTGCTTCTGCTCTTATAGCAGCCTTTTCAGCATAGCGAACATATGCATTGTAAATAAAGATAAAAGGAACGGAAATTCCAAATAATGCATAATGTAAAAAGTGATAACAAATTCTTGATAATACGATAAAGCCTTTCACCGCATATTTCAAAATATATAAGAAAAATAAAACGATTGCTCGTATTCCTAATCCCACGTACTTCCCTAAAATAAAAATAAGGCTAACAATAAAATCAATTACGGTATAAAAAGTAAAGAAGGTTCCTAAACAAAAATATCGAATCAACATGATAGGTATTCTAAACAAGAAACGTACCATATGGTAGACCATTATGAAAGGATGAAAAAATAGAGATTTCTTCATTGCAAAAAACACCTACCCGTTCTTTCTATTCTTTATCATACACATTATAACATAATTTTCACTTTTGTAAAACATTTTTCAGGAATTTCATATAATATTTTAGAAAGGAGTATACAAACATGAATTACTATAATCCTTATTATAACTTCCCTACTTACATGATGAGTGCAGCCCCAACATCCCGTGGTTTACTTGGAGGAATCAGTGCTGCAAGGGGTATTCGATCAGGTATCAATTGGGGCACGATTTTAAATAATATCCAAAGAGGTCTTGGTATTGCTAATCAGGCCATCCCGGTTATTAAACAAGTTACACCAGTGATGCGAAATGCGAAAACGATGTTTCAAGTAATGAACGAATTTAAAAAAGTCGATACTCCAATTTCAAACGAAAGAGCTACTACCCCAAATGAACAAATGATGAATAATGGCACCAATAGCGAAGAGGCTACGAGTGATGCTTCGGCCACTACTCAAACAATTAACAACAACGGCCCCGTCTTCTTTATATAAAAAAGAGTTAAAATAACTTCAACTCCTTTTCAATTATTTTCTTTCTTCTCGCGGTTTTTATACGTAGAAAAATCTTCTTTTTTGGTAAGTGGGAAAGAATCTTTTCTTCTTTTTGAACTAAGTGCTGATAATATTCACGAGTACTTGGTTCTTTTTGTTGTCTTAAAATAGGGCCTAACCACTCATCTTTTTGTGAATAATGACCTTCTCCTTTCAAAAAGCTAATAATCACATTGTAGATATGTCCTTCTTTGACAACTTTTTCGTTTTCAATTTGATATCCTAGATGTGTCACTTCTTTACGAAGTAATTCTAAATCATTGTTGGATTGTAAAATCAACTGTTCCGGCAATCGAGAAGCATGCTTTAAAATGGATAAAATCGTATGAGTTCCCATACCAGCAATCACAACTGTATATGGACCTTTTATCGTTAAATCCGGTAATCCATCACCAATACGAACTTCAATTTTATCTTGTAAATGATATGCTTCTATATTGTGTCTAGCATTTTTTAAAGCATTTTCGTTGATATCACAAGCAATACAAGTGATGTTTCGTTCCATTGTACAATAGATATCTAATAGAGCATGATCACAACCAATATCCATTAATATTGGATATCGAATCATGTCAGCAATCGTTTGTAAGCGAGGTGATAATTTCACTAGTCACCCATATAATCTTTTAGTTTACGAGAACGAGAAGGATGACGTAATTTACGTAACGCTTTCGCTTCAATTTGACGAATACGTTCACGAGTAACACCAAACATCTGTCCAACTTCCTCTAAAGTACGACTCTTTCCATCTTCAAGACCAAAACGTAAACGAATGACTTTCTCTTCGCGTTCTGTCAATGTTAATAATACATCCGCAATTTCATCTTTTAACATTTCGTTAGTTGCATATTCTTCCGGGCTCATATTACTTTCATCTTTAATGAAATCGCCTAAATGAGAATCTTCCTCTTCTCCGATTGGCGTCTCTAAACTAACAGGATCTTGACTAATTTTATAGATATCGCGAATCTTATCAACTGACATATTCATTTTCTTAGCCAGTTCTTCTTCACTTGGTTCGCGGTTTAGTTCCAAGGTTAATTGTCTTTGAATTCGAGCTAATTTGTTGATGGTTTCCACCATGTGAACAGGAACACGAATCGTTCTTGCTTGATCGGCAATCGCACGTGTAATCGCTTGACGAATCCACCAAGTCGCATAGGTAGAAAATTTATATCCCTTTGTAACATCAAATTTTTCAACTGCTTTCATAAGCCCAATATTTCCCTCTTGAATCAAATCAAGAAATAACATTCCACGTCCTACATAACGTTTCGCAATACTGACGACTAAACGAAGATTCGCTTCTGCTAGTGTCGTTTTGGCACTTTCATCTCCTGCAGCAATACGATCTGCTAAGGCGAGTTCCTCTTCCATCGTCAATAACTTAATTTGTCCGATCTCTTTTAGATACATACGAACTGGATCGTTAATCGTCAAATCTTTCGTCAGAGCACTATCATCCAAGATCAATTTCGAACTATCGTCTTCTTCTCCCTCGTCCTCCGATACGACAGCAATACTATTTTCATTAAAGGTATTATATAACTCATCCAAAGAATCAGAATCTAAATCTAACCCTTTGAGGGCATTAGCCAGTTCTTCGTAAGTGACAAAACCTTTTTCCTTTCCTTTTTTCACTAATTCTTCTTTACGCATTTCAAATGTTTTAATTTCGTTAATCACTTTCATCTCTCCTCATTTTTAATCCTACGATTTGTTTGGCGATATTCGCTTTTTCAAAGGGATCACTTGTCCGTTTCATCTGTTCTTTTAGACGTGCGGTTTCCACTTTGATATTATACTCTAAAATCACATTAATGTAGTCATTAATTTCGTCAATTTTATATTCTTCTTTCAAATTTAAACGATTGATCTCACCCAACGTCTTCAATAATTCTTGATCCTCTCCTATAAAAGTAATAAAATCAGCCATATCGATCGATTGATAATTTTTATAAAAATAATTAATTTCTCGTGCCAGATAACGGTAACGATCCGTCGGCATATAAGTAATCTTCTTTTGATACATTTTAATCACTTCTGGATACCGCAACATGTAATAAAGAAGTCCTGCTTCCGCTTTTTGATATTTTGATGGTCGCTCATTTACCTCTAAAACTCTTGGTACTTCTTTGATTGGTTCTTGTTTCTCTTTCAAATTATTTAATCTTGCCTTTAAGAAATCAAGATCCAAATTCGATTCTTGACTAATTTTCTTTAAACTGATCTCGCGCATCACTTCATCATCGATCTTTGCTAATTCTTGAATGACCGTATTCACATAATTAGCCATGTCGACCGTACTACTCAAATCCTTATCTTGCTTTAAATAATTTAATTTGAAATCCATGACACTAATTGGATTTTCTAGTTTCGCTAAAAATTTTTCTTTTCCATATTTTTTGATATACTCATCGGGATCTAAATCTTTCTCTAAACGAACGATTTTAGGAATAACTCCCATTTCTAGTAGTTCGTTACTACAAGCAAGTGTCGCTTTTGCTCCCGCTCTATCACCATCAAAGCAAAGAATTACTTCTTTGGCCATTTTTTTTATCATGCCGGCTTGTTCTTTCGTTACCGCTGTTCCCATCGTCGCAATCACATTCTTTACGCCGACCGTATAAGCACGAATAACATCCATAAATCCTTCCATAATAATGACGCTTTGCTTCATTCTTGCTTCTTCTTTCGCACGATGATAATTATATAATAATTCTCCTTTTTTAAAAATATCGGTTTCTTTCGTATTGATGTACTTAAATTCTTTCTCACCATGATAGACACGACCGCTAAAGCCAACTACTTTACCAGATGGATCCCAAAGTGGAAACATGATACGATTATAATAAATATCTTGATAACCATACTCATTCTTGACAACTAAACCGCTTTTCAGCAAATCTGCATGTGCGAATTCTTTTCCTAATAATAATTTTGTCAACATCTCACGATTTTTAATCGAAAGACCAATTCCAAATTCACGAATAATGTCATCGGTAATATCTCGTCCTCTTAAATACTCTTTGGCCTCTTTTCCTTCTTTGGTATTAATATTATTTTGATAAAACTTCACGGCCACTTCATAAATATCGTATAACGATTGAAAACGAGTATTGGTGTTTTTCTTAAAATCTCCTATCGCGATATCAATTCCTGCTTTATCTGCGACCTTTTTAAGAGCTTCTGGAAAACTGATATGTTCATAATCCATGATAAATTTAAATACGTTTCCTGTCGCACCACACGAAAAACAGGTATAAATTTGTTTCTCGCTCGATACACTCATACTAGGAGAATGATCATCGTGAAAAGGACAAACGCCAAAAAAATTTTTTCCCTTTTGTGTGAGCGGTAGATATTCGCCAATTACATCGACGATATTGACGCTACCACGAATATGATTGATTTCATCATTCGACAAAACATTCATAAAATCACACTCCCTAATAATAATATACGACAAAACTTGTCCAATTCCTTTTTTTATAATTCAAAAATTGTATTTTTTATAAATTTATAGTCTGTTTTATACTTAATTCCTCGTATCAAACGAAACATCGCTTCGTCTTTTGCTTTCGCTTCCAACATGATATCACAGTCTTGATTCGTAAATTTTATCTTTTCTAAAAAGGCTAAAAAAGAATCTAAATTGACATAATCATGATGACTACGAAACTCTTTCTTACTTTTAGGAGAAGAAAAATGAATCTTGGGGACATAATTCGTGTCTTTCCAGGTTTGGAAAATCGCTTCGATATAATCCTCTACTTTCTCTCCGTGATTATTGCATAAATGATGATGATAATCCAACACCATCGGAATTTTCAACGTTTCACATACTTCCAACGTATCTTTCATCGTAAAAATTTTATCGTCATTTTCTAAAATAATATGTTTTTGTAAATAAGGATCAAGTTCTTTAAAACGTTTGATAAATCGTTTTTTACTCGCTTCCACTCCGAACGTGCCACTTCCAATATGCAGAATCATTTGTCCATCGATTTGCATCGACTGAAACATAAATTCGTGATATTTGAGCATATTAATACTGGAGAGAACAACTTCAGAGCGAACACTGTTTAAAACACAAAATTGATCTGGATGAGTATCGACGCGCATGTGATAACGTTTGATCAGTTTCCCAATTTTTTGCCACTCTTCCTGATAACGTTTTAAATCCAAAGTTACCTTTGGATGAGTCGCAAACGGAATAAGATTAGATGTCATTCGATAAAATTCAATTTCGTTTTTATAATTATAAAGAAGGATTTCTTTTAAATTACTAAAGTTAGATAAAATAATTTTTTCTAATTTTTCTTCTCTTTGACTAGGATTACAAGACTCATAATATGTATAAGTCATACTCGAAGACGAAGTTAAGGGTGCAAGTGTTAAAGGAATTGCTACATAGCCTAATCTGATTTTCATATTCTCACCACTTTTAGTATGGATAGAAAGGAGGAAAACATGACATTAAAACAAGAAAAAATCATCGCTGTTATCGGAACTTTTTTGCTGGCTTTTTTGTTTCATTTTCTGTATGAATGGTTTCCGAATACACTATGTTCCATTTTCTTTCCCGTCAACGAAAGTATTTGGGAACACATGAAATTATTATTTACACCAATTCTAACCTTCGGTATCGTGGAATTCTTGATTTTAAAATATCTTCATATCAAAACTCATAATTATTTTTTCTTTTTAACGATTTTAGCTTTACTCAGTATCCCATTCTACCTTCTTTTTTATCTACCTATTTATTACATGATAGGAGAACAAATGTGGTTCAATATTGCTCTATTATTTCTCGTTATTTTACTCGTTCACATTGTTCATTATTTTCTCATTCAAAAAGATCTACACTTTTACTCCAATGTTTGGGCTGTCTTACTTGTCATAATCGGTTATATTATATTCGGATATCTTACCTATCAGCCAATCAAAAGTGATCTCTTTTTTGATCACTTAAACGAAAAATACGGTGTTAATACTTATCGTATATAACAAAAAAGGAAAGTTTTCACTTTCCTTTTTATCTAGTCTACGGTTCATATCCATACAAATCATACAATTCATCTAAAGCACATTGTACGGTTTCACAAGTTGTATATCCTAAGCTATTGTCATATGCTGTGATTCTGGCATGTGGCGTTGCGACCATCGTAACTTCTACACTTTTACTACTAACATGTCCTGCTGCATCGGTTACCCAGAAATAAACGGTTCCATTTTCTTTTGCCGTATAAGTATAAGTTTGTTCAGATGTTGTTGCGCTAACATTCGTAAAGGTATTCGGTTGATTATTTGTGGTTGTCCAAGCATAACCGGTAATACCACTTTGACTATCGATCACTTTTGCCGTTACAGTATTGGTTAATCCTAATGTTGTTTGAGCAGTAAGACTTGAAATAACAGGTGGCGTTTTATCTAATTGATAATGCATACTATTAACATTCGAACAGATTTCTGTCGTATGTGGCGTTTTTGCATTATCTGTTGCGGTTATACAAATTGCATATTTGCCATCATTTTGAATTGCTACAATAGTTCCACTTGGATCAGCATCAGTCGTTGGTGTGCAGGTGGAATTCGTGGTTAAGCAATATTTAAATTCGGTTATTGCTACATCATCTGTTGCGCTTATTTGAACATTAAAATTTTCCGTTTTCCAAATGCTATCCGGCTCTGGATTAAACGTGATTGTTGGTGGCGTAATATCGATATACACATCACCAAAAATAAAGTTAAACTCAGCTGAATATGTTGTAGAGGATGTACCATTATTCTTAATTACAAGTGTAATAGTAACACTTTCACCTGCTGGTATTTCATCGATTCCCACTTTATAATCGGTAATTTCATATGTAATGTTACCATTTAATTCATCACGAATCTCTTCGATCAATTTATTATTACTACTATTATTTGTAATCGTAATCTTATAAGTAATCGTAGCATTTTGATTTGGCAATACCCCTTTACTAACTAATAAATCATGACTATATTGATAATTTCCGTTCTCATAAGCACCATTCGATAGAATTGGCCCTTCGACATTCGTAATTCGAATATCTCGATCTGGTCTTATTTCAGTATTTGTTCCAATACTAAGAACTCGAGAAAGTAAAGAAAAACCAATGGTTAAACTAAATAAAAATAACAACAGCAGAAAAACAAGAACTACTTTTCTGGTTCTCGAAGAATAATAAAAAGAATCTTTCCACTTGTTTCTCTTATAATTTTTCATTTCCAACACCCGATTATTATGTATCTTTACTATTCATATTTTACCTTATTTTTCCATTTTTATCAACACCAGATGACATAAAAAGTACATTTCTATAAAATAAAAAGAAAGTAACTTTCACTTTCTTTTTATTTTAATATATATTGATAGATAATATTTTCATCTACAATTATAAAGATACTTGAATTTTTCTTTCGGTAATGTAAAATTGGTTTTTCGACATTTTCTCGTGCATCCATCAACTCTTCGAAAGATGATACTACCACTACCTGCTTTCCTTCTGTAGATGGAAGTACTTTTGTTTCTACAATCGCACGATCATAATGTTTTTGAATTTTATCTAATTCGATTCGATAATGTCCTTTCGCTTTCTTCTCTTCTTCGATCATGCGAACAAGAGCAAGAACAACGAAGATTTCTAGTAAAATTCCTACCCAGAAAAAGAAGAAAAAGACAATATTCGTTATTTCTAATTGATTTTCCTCTTCCACAATAGAAGATTGATTGATATCTTTATATTGCATTCCTACTTGAATCGTCTGTTCTGTCAAAGGGATCTTCATCTCTAAAGATTCATTTTTAATAACAGGATTTTTAAATTCGTCATATCCTGTCGTAATATGGATATTCAACTTTACTTGTAAATAACTATCTAAAGATAAGGCATAATCACTTTTAAATTCACTAATAATTTGATTATATTGATCATAATCAATTTGTACATCATCTGATATCGTAAAACTTTGTGCATGATCAACCTGTTGTTGTTGTAAATCTTTTAAAACATAATCCTTTTGATATAGTATTTGACTTTCATTTCCAGGCTCATGAGCAATGACAGTACCCGTAATATCATAAGAATAATTCATATCGACATTCTTATCGGTATAATATGTATAATGAAAATTTACTGCAATGTAATCAATCAAACTTGCAATATATTGTCGTCCGGCCGGAAGATAATCCTCCTCGAAATAATCGTTTTCCTTTAAATAGACATAATAGTCAATTTTACTTTGTTCTTGTACTTCTAATTGTCTTATATCAGCAAAACTAATACTTTCTTTCAAACAAAATATCGATACGATCAATACAGCTATAAATAAGAGAATACATGACCCTTTCTTAATAATTTTCTTCATATGTTTACCTCCATTCACTTAACCAGACGCTTGGATATCCAATCGCAGGAATTCTCAATCTTGCAACGCCTATAATATCTTTTTCATAAATGACCATTGCATCTATATCGTCGTTATTATCACCTTTGGTTCGATAAGTATAATTTCCATCTTGAGAGTCATTTTTTTGGACAACGCGGTGAACAATAACCCGATTATCATTACGATACACCAAAACATCTCCCACTTCTATTTCATCTTTCTCTTTATCTGTCAGCTTATCTACAATAACGACATCGCCTCTTTTAATGTTCGGACTCATCGATGGCGATACGATCGCTAAAAAGTAATATTTAAAGAAACCACTCGTTAAAAGAATGACCACTATGACCAATATCCCAAAACATGCATTCACAATCATTCTTCCAGGATGCTTTGATTCCCTAACAAAAAACATTCGTTCTTTCTTCGTCGCCCTATAAATTAATAAACAAACGATAAAAGGAAAAACTATCTCTAATATACTGGTTAAATAATTTCCTAAGTTCGGATAAATCGGCACCATATAAATTGGCAATTCCGTCAACAAGCGAAACCAAATGACCGATTTCCAAGAAATGTGATACATTAAAAAAGTAAACGCTATATTTTTAGCAATACTAGGTAAAATAATTAAACTAATATTATCGATGATAGCATTGATATCATGTCCAAGTGGAAATGCTCCTCTAGCATCAAATAAAATCAAAAATAATACTAATAAAGTTAACACAATCTTTTCGTGAGATCCATTCTTATATTTCGATACCACTTCATAACGTAATAACTCTTCTGCAACAATCACTAATATTACAGGCAAAATATTTTGAAGTATAGTCAGAAAATCCAAACTATAAACGGTTCTAGCATATCCAGTAAAAATACCTAACACATAGACAATGACAAAATAACATATCACATAACTAATCAAACTAAAGTTAATATCTAACGTTTTTTCCGACTTATCTTTTTCAAAGCCTTTTAGCAACACTATGACAATAAAGAAGATCGTCAAAAAAACAAATCCTAACAGTTGATTCGAAATAAAACGAAACAAAAAATTATTGCAAAGAATCAAAATAATTGCAATCAATTCAATTAAAACGATTTTTTGGTACTCCCTCATTCACATCACCAATCAATATTGTCGTTACTATATTTTATATTATAATATATTCTTTTGTTTTTATCAAGAATATCTATCACAAAATTTACTTTTTGCAATATTAAAACAAAAAAAGAGAGACATAACTCTCTTTTTTAAGCTTGAACATAAGTGATTGTTGCACCAGAACCATTAACTGTTACATCAGCCGTAGGTAACTGAGTTGCAGTATCTTTATAGGTAACTGTTAATTTAACTGTTTTGGTTTCGTCAGCATTTAACGTATCATTTTGAGCAATAGCAGTTCCGCCATCTACATATGTTAATGTATACTCATATGAAGTTTCTACTAAAGTTTCATCTGCGTCTTTAGTGTCTCCACTTCCAGTAAATGTAGGCGTCTTAGGAGAATAAGTACCAATCTTGGCATTGATTTCTCCATCATTTACGATATCGAACGTATAACTAACAGAATCTCCTGGAGCTTTTAACACAACACCAGTTAAAGTTACAGTAGTATTATCTAAGCTAATACTACCTTTGTCAGCAGTACCAGTTACTTCTCCTGCACTGGCATTTTCAAAGTGAACATTCCAGCTCGCATTTAAAGATTGTACAGTAGAATCTGTATTAATATTTAATACTTGTGATAATGCTGCATAACCTAGTGTTACTCCTCCTATTGCGATAATCAACGCAGCGATCGCTATTGTTCTTAGTGTTTTGCTTTCCATATAAACTATTTCCTCCTCACTTCTAATTTTTATAACACCACTACTATGTTATACAATCTCATTATAAAAAAATTTTTGATAAATTTCAATACTTTTTTTACTTTTTTCGACATATTATGCATTTCTATGGTCAATAAAGCTTTAAAAATCAACGGAAATTGATATCCAACAAAAAATTCAAAATGCTACCAAAAGTAAAAAAATTGAGCAAAATTTGAATCATAGGAAATCTTTCTTATAAAAAAGAAAGAGAACCACCATTCACTCTTTCTCTATGTGTATTACATTTATTTATGCTTGTACATACGTGATAATGACACCTGATCCGTCGATATTAACATCGTTTGTAGGTTCGAAATCACCTTTTAGTTGATATGTGATCGTCAGCTTTAAAGTTTTTCTTTCGCCCTCATTTAAAACGTCTGACACGGTAAGTGGTGTTCCATCTTCATACGTTAATATATACTGATAGGCATCTCTTACGATTGCTTCATCTACTTCCGATGTCTCACCAAAACCTGTGAAACTTGGATTCTTATAATCGATATTTCCGATTTTCGCATCCAAATTTCCATCATTTACGACTTCAAATGTATATGTAACAGAATCTCCAACATTTTTTAGAATAACGCCGTTTAACGTTATGTTAGTGGCATTTAATGTTAAGATTCCTTTCTCTGCATTTCCCGTAATGATTCCATTGCTTGCGTTTTCAAAATGAATATTCCACTTTGTATCTGGCGTTTGAACATAAGAATTTGCCTCCACTTTCAATATCTGAGAAAGTGCGGCATAACTGATTGACAATGCTCCAATGGCAAGTATGAGTGCTGATACAGCAATTGTTCTTAATGTGTTCTTTTTCATATACCCTCCTAATTCTAATTTAATTGTAACCTCTTTGACGATGTTTTTCAAGATTCATTTCAAAAAAACACAAAAAAAGGGAACTAATACTAGTTCCCAATCTATATAAACGCTACCAGTAGCGTCTACCTAAAGATAAGTTCAAATGAATGATTTCATTCGTACTTATCTTCTTTGAAACGATGTCTCGTTTTTTACATATACATATGAAGAGATGTAACTACTCATAATATATCCATTTCTTCTGATAATATTCCTAGTATCATTTCTTCTCAATATAATATATGATCATTCAAACATTCTGTGATTGATAAAAAAGATAATATCATAACAATGCATATATACTTCCAACATCACCACAATATTCAATCTATTGATTCTACCAATCATGATCCATCCTTTCTTCTCTTTATGGTATACAAGTTTTCATTTCTAATTTTTTATGTTTAATTTTAAACATCATACTACCGTTTAAATCAGTTCTATAAATCATAGAGTTAGAGAGATTTTCTAGTACTTTATCATGAGGATGACCATACCAATTGTTTTTTCCTACTGATATAATGGAATATTTTGGATGAATACTACTTATAAATTCTTCACTGGAACTTGTCTTACTCCCGTGATGTCCCACTTTCAATATGTCTATATCCGTAAGATCATATTTTTTTAAAATATCCTCTTCTACCTCTATTCCTGCATCTCCCATGAATAGCATTTTAACTCCATTATAATCAAAATATAATACATTAGAATTATCATTTTCATTATCGTATAATTTGTGATTTAAAAAATATATCTTGTGCCCCTTTAAATTTAATTCTTTGATGTTTTGACAATACTCAATCCTTTTTTCGTCTAGTATTTTTATTAGTTCTTGTTCTAACTCGTTATAACCATCTGGATTAAAAATTACTTTTTCGATCGGGAAATGGTTTACTAAATAAAACGCTTCCCCCATATGATCGAAATCGCCATGAGTGAAAAGAAGAAAATCAAGTTTTTGAATTCCTCTCGACTTCAAATAAGGAATTAACGTATTTTTGCTGATATTGTAATCATAGTCTTCCAAATTCATTAAATTTCCCCCTGTATCAATCAGAATATTTCCTCGATTATACGGAAGTTCCATCAAGATCGCATCTCCTTGTCCTACATCTAATACGGTTACTACCACATAGTTGCGAAAATACGGCATCATATATAAAATAGCCAGTAAAACTGGTAATAATAGCATTCTTCTTTTTCGATAATGATAGATTCCAATGATGATCCATATCAAACTAGCGATTAATATACCTAAAAAGACAAACGATGGTTTCATAAAGGAAATCGTGAATAAAGAATAAGAGGATAATCGTTGCGATAGCGTTTCTAAAATAGAAATTAACACGTGATAGATTTTTCCTAGTGGCGCAAATAACAAGACAAAAAAAGAAAGTGGGAATAATAAATAGGTCACGTATGGAACAAAAAACAAGTTATAAATAGGCGTTAGAAAAGTCAGTTCAAAATTATAAGTAAGAGAGATGGGAATCCCTGTCAAAAAGGCAAGCAGAGAAATCAACCATAATTTTCGAAAATATCCTTTTTGTTCTTTTAAATAACGATTGCCATAGATGAGTACAAACGATATAGTAAAACTATAAAGAAAACCCAAATGATATACATAATAAGGATTATAGAAAAGTAAACAAGAAATAACGAACATCAACAAATAAATGGTGTCGATTTTTAAATGAACAATCTTTCGTAATGTCAAAAGATAAAATAATAAAAGTGCTCTTAAAATAGAGGGAGAAAAACCAGTTACGAATGAATAAAATAATAAAATGATACTAACGATTGCATAATTTCTCTTTTTGTCTTTCCAAAAGCGATTTAAAATGGCAAGAATGGTCGTTGCCATAAACGTAATATGCATTCCGGAAACGGAAAATAGATGACTGATGCCATTATGCTGATAACTATCTAATACATCTTCCTTAATATCACTGCTATCTCCTAATAATAGATATTTTAAATAATCGGCGTGTTCTTTGGTATCAAAATAATCATTGATTTTTCCTTTCCAATCGTAAAGTAACGAATGATTCTTGTTTACTAAACGAATATCGGTAGGTACTAGTTGATAATAAATTTTTTTACTCAATAAGTAGTTACGGTAATTAAATAACCCAAAGGTACGATTCGTAGATGGTAATTTCAAAGTTCCTTCCACTTCGATTTGATCTCCTACTTCATAATCGAATGGTTCATAGATTGTCATAATGACTTTTTCTTTTCCTTTTATTTCGACTGTCGTTCGATCTTCTTGATTTTTCAAGGATACGATCGTTCCGATTATTTTTATTTCTCCTTCGTGATAAGAAGAAAAAATGATTTTTCCTTTGACCACCCAAAAAGAATATACGAATGAGACAAAAAGAAGAAAAAGATAAAATTTCTTAGATTGTAATATAATCTTTAAGTTTTTCAAATGTACTATCGCCAATTCCTTTTACGTTTTTTAACTCATCGATCGAATTAAAATTACCATTCTCTTGTCTATAATCGATAATTGCTTGTGCTTTTACTTCACCAATTCCTGGTAACGTCAGCAACTCCTGTAATGTTGCTCGATTTAAAGAGATTTTGGTGTTTGTATTTTCAGCAGAAGGTTCATTCGTCTCGACATGATTTTGATCGATACAACCATCATTTTCGATTGTGGGGCATATACATTCTTTTTCAATATATTTAATAGCTGTATTCCCTTCCTCAAACTGGCGGATTTCATCTTTTGTATAGATAATAATTACCATTTCATCTTCTAAAAGCTTGCTTAAATTGATCATCGATGTATCCGCATCGACATTTAATCCTCCGCTTTTTTCAATTACATCTTGGACACGACTTCCCGCCTCTAATTCATATAATCCTGGCTTTACAATAGCACCTTTGATGTCAACTTTGATGGTTGTTTGTTCATCTGTCGTAGGTTGCTCCACTGGTTTTACAGTTAGTTCCTCTTGCACAACCTCATCTTTTCTTTCTTCTTCCGGCCAAAGAAGAAAAACAACTCAGGATAAAATGAATACGACAACTATTCCTAATACATACCACTTATAGCGATACTGATCCCACCATGATAAAATTATTTTCATATACTCCTTTCTATCATTTATCACCCTTCTACTAAAAATATACGCTCATCGATCATCAATTCCTTTTTTCCATAAAAAAATTTATCACATTTGTGTGATAAATTTAAATACGAATACGTTCTCGTTTGGTTTCAATATGAACACGTTGGACGATCGCTAACGATACGATAAGGGAAAGTGCAAACGATCCACCATACGAAAGGAACGGCAGTGGAACACCGGTCAAAGGCATAATTCCAAATAACCCACCCAAATTAATTAATATATGCATAAAGATATATATCGCAACTCCAAGTGCTAAATATTGTCCACGAATCGTTGTAGCATTCATGGAAATATCTAAAATTCTTTTTAAAATAAATATATAACCGATAAAAATAGGCGTTACAAATAATAATCCATATTCTTCTACGATAATAGAGAAAACGGAATCGGTATGAGCTTCTGGAATATAAGAGTATTTTTGTTTACTCTTCCCTACTCCTAATCCCGTTAATCCACCACTATTAATCGCAATAAAACTATTACAGATCTGATACCCCCCGGTTTCATAGCGACTACATGGATCCCAGAAATTAAAGCGAGCAAGTTGGGCATCTGTTAAAATATAACCTTTGGTATTTAAAATTACCAGAATTCCAAAGGCAGCAACGATAATTAAAAAGATAACTGTCTTTAATTTTTCGATCCGTAAAATAGGGCTCGCTAGAAATAAAACACCAAATATTGCCAACAGAATTAACATACCACCAAAATCTTTTTGTTCAAAAACGAAAATAGGAAACAATAGACCAACAAACAAAATAATACCAATCATATCATAATGATTGATCCCTTTCGTACGTAACTTTTTATAAAAAACATCAAATAAAAGGGCCAAACATACGATTAAAACCGGTTTTGCAAATTCACTTGGTTGAACACCAAAAATCCAGTTTTTCGCACCACGATGGGATTCTCCACGGAATGTGAGCATTGCCAGTAAAAACGTAACGCCAATAAAACCAACGAAAGCAAACGTTTTCCATTTCTTCGTCGGAATACTTAAAATAAAAAGAGAAACAAAAACACCTAACAATAAAATTTCCATCTGTTTAAAAAAATAATAATAAAGAGAAATATTATAAGAGACCGCTTCACTGGAAGAAGCAGTTACAATATTTAAAGTTCCAAATAAAAACAAGATAATCGTTACAACAAGTAAAGGTTTATCCATATCATTGATCGTATTCTTTAAACTTTTGATTAATGGCTTCATATCATCACCTTATAATAATATGATAACATATTTTATATTTTTCGGACAACTAAATTTCTAAAATCAGAAAAAATAGGTATTGTTCATGCTCAAATTAGACATTTATTAATAAACTATATTAGAACTAGATAGGAGGTAATTAGTATGTATTATTACGGTGGATACCAAGGCTATGGCTGTGGTGCTCCATGTGGTTGCAACGTTGGAGGCGGCTGTGGTGCTGGATACGGTGCTGCAATCATTTTAGTACTATTTATTTTATTAGTAATTGTAATCGGTGCTCGTGCATTTGGTTCAGGAGTTCGTTAATAGCAAAAAGGAAGTTTTACTTCTTTTTTCTTTTCACTCCCTTCTCTTTCTTTTTTGGACATTTCGTGATAAAATAAGGACTATGGAGTTGATGTCTATGTTTAAAAAATTAGATATATTAGATGAAAAAGATCCACACTTAAGAAAAATAAGTAAAGATGCGGCTTTTCCTCTTTCGAAAGAAGAGCGTAATTTAATCCAACGTGCGATCGATCATCTTACTTATAGTCAAATTGAAGAATACGAAAAGAAATATGATTTACGTCCTGGAATGGGACTTGCATTCCCACAGATTGGAATCAATAAACGAATTATTATCATCGTTCACGAATATGAAGAAGGAAAATTCGATAATTATGTCGTCATCAATCCAAAAATTGTCAGTCATTCCACGGAAATGGTAGCTGCAGAAGCTGGTGAAGGATGTTTGAGTGTCAATCGTGAAGTAGAAGGACATGTTCCTCGTTTTGCTAGAGTGACAGTCGAGGGATATGACGAAGACGGGAATAAAATTCGCATTCGTGCAAGAGAAGAATTATCGATTGCTTTCCAACATGAATGTGATCACTTGGATGGTATTCTCTTCTTTGATCGTATCGATCCAAAGAAACCATTCTTTACGGAAAAAGAAATTCGTTTAATTTAGGAGGAACTATGAAAACAAGTTATAAAGTTATTTTACTTATCGTTGTGGCTTGCTTAAGTTCAATCGCTATTTTCTATTTTACTGATCGTGCGAATCCCATTGCAGAAGAAGTCGATATCCTTGCCTATCAACAAGAGCTAGAACAGACTTTTTATCCTACTAAAGACGATACTTTTGAAAATCCGCGAATCATTGTCAATCCATATGGCAATTCTCCACTAACGGCTCTTATCATCTTCCAAACAAAAGATTTGACGGCTCCAACCGTAGTCATTCATGGAAAAGATGAAAATACAACTTATACCAAAAAATTCACACCTAGCAAAGAACATATTTTGCCTATTTATGGATTATATGCCAATACAGACAATACAATCGAACTCACCGTCAACAATGAAACCAAAACTTTGACGATTACAACCGATCCTCTTCCAGATGATTTTATATTACCTACTAGTGTTACTGCAAATAAGCAGTTATTAGGAAATGACTTATATTTTGTAACCCCATCTAGTAGTGGTTATACGGCTGCTTACGATGTAAATGGTGATGTTCGTTGGTATTTAACTGACATGTATTTATGGGATATTCAAACTTTAAACAATGGGAATTTATTACTCAGTACCAATCGTCTTATCAATCCACCCTACTATACAACTGGTTTAATGGAAATGGATTTTATGGGAAAAGTATATTTTGAATATTCTCTTCCAGGTGGTTACCATCATGATGTCTTTGAAATGGAAAATGGTAATTTTTTGATTGCTAGCAATGATTTTGCAAGCGGAACAGTCGAAGATTATATCGTCGAGATGGATCGTGATACCGGAGAAATTATCAAAACATTCGATCTCAAAGATATTTTAAATATGGAGGATGGAAAAAACGAAAATTGGAGCGAATATGATTGGTTCCATAATAATGCGGTATGGTACGATAAAGCAACCAATTCCATCACTTTATCTGGTCGTCATCAAGATGCTGTCATCAATATCGATTACAATTCCGGAGAACTTAATTGGATCGTTGGTGATCCGACTAATTGGAGCGAAGAATATCAGAAATATTTCTTTACACCTATTGGAGACAATTTTGAATGGCAATGGAGCCAACATGCTTCCATGATCTTACCAAATGGTAATTTGTTTGTTTTTGATAATGGTAATAATCGTTCTAAAATAGAAGAAGAATATATAGATGCTGTAAACAACTATAGTCGTGGTGTGATCTACCACCTCGATACCGTCAACCACACCATTTCTCAAGTATGGGAATATGGAAAAAATCGTGGTAGTGACTTTTATTCACCTTATATTTCTGATGTCGACTATCTGAGCGAAAACCATTATTTAATTCATTCTGGAGGAATATCTTATCAAGATGGTATCGTTCAAAATCAACCAGCAGGCCTTACTGATGTAGATAGATTGAATTCCATTACCGTCGAAATTTTAAATGATGAAGTCATTTTTGAAATGCAATTACCAGGTAATTTCTATCGTGCTGAAAAAATGAACTTTTATTCCGATAGTGAATTTAGTTTAGGTGAAGGAAAACGTTTGGGAAACATGGGAATTACTTCTACTTCTAACTCAAAACCAATTCTTATATTTGCCAAACAAATCGATGATCATTATAACAGTTATAACATCAGTGTCAAAAAAGAAGTCGATCGTCTAGTAGTAACCGGTACTTTTCAAAAAGATGATAAAGTTCAAGTTATTTTAGATAATACGTTCGATAAACGTGTATACGATGTGCGTATTTCAGAAAGACCTTATACTGCAATGTGTATTGATATTTTCAATGAAGAAGAAGATACAAATGGTATTACCGTTACCAAATATATCAACGATTTAGGAATTACTGGAAAATATTATCTCTACATTAAAATTAATAATACGATCTATGATTTAAATCAATATATTCTTTATTAAAACAAAAAGCTATCAATGATAGCTTTTTTATATTTCATATGGACTATGATAAGTCCCATTTCCTCCCTTTATAGTTACTGTTGGAGAAATAACTAATACAGGACGAATTCCATAAGTGGAAGATACACTATTGTAATCGGTCGTACTATCTCTTATTACATACCAAGAATATGAAGCGTTCACCTTGGTCAAGGTCCAACTATAAGTCATACGATCAGAACCTGACACGGAGTCACTAGGTGCTGCATACATCTCACCAATTCGTATCGTTCCTACCTTCGATGAAAAGATATCGGTTCCAGTATCATCGAGTGCTATACTATAATGTTTCCCATAATCAAATGATCGTCCATGATTCCATGTTATCGCTGCCACTTTGGCTTGATTTGCAGCACTTACTAACTCATTCAAAACACTTCCATCTTGCAAAGATGTTAACATATTACGATAATTCATAGCCTCTGATACATATCCATCTAATACCATCTTTGTGCCTTCCATTGTTTTCTCCATCACTCGATAAAGTTTACCATCTAATTTTACATATTCTCCACTCGTTGCAATATTTCTAAGTATTATACTTCCTTTCGATTTTTCTATTTGATATGGATCCGTTTTTGTTCCACTTCCACTTTCCATTATCAAATCAGATGAAATGGTAATGATCGGACGAATACCACCAGCTCCTATTACACTAAAAGTCGTAGCATTGGTATTGGCACGTCCACTCCAACCACGAGTCGTACTTGTATTAGGTGTTAAAGTATACCAAACATCGATTTCCGAATCTCTCAAATAAGAATTGCTCCCCGCCAAATTAAATTCATCTAGCGACATCAATATAATCATAGCATTGCCTTCCGAAGTACAAGTTGTCCTAGCAGAACTGGAATCATCAGTCACATCTTTACAGTAAGACGTCATTTGTAATTGATTCTGTAAACTACTTTCTAAATGTCGATAGAAATAATCATTTAACCATTCATAAGCATGACTTGTTTCAAAGACATTTGATGTATCATCATATGAAATTATCGTAATATTTCCTTCACTAATTAATCGTACATTCCCATTCTCATCTTTTCCCATTATACGATATAAGTTTCCTGATAGCCAAATATAATTGTTATCTTGGGTATTTTTTAAATAAGTTCCATCCATATATGTATAAGTTTCACTACTTGCTAATAAATCATCGACAATCGTTCCGATAGGACCAATACTACGATTGGCTAACGTATATAATTCATCAATTGCTCCTTGAATATCTATCTCTTCCGTTCCACTATTACTATTATCGTATCCTACTTCTATGGCATCATACAAGGTTGTCACGGCATAAGTCGTCGTACTTGTAAACAGTATCAAAACAACAATCAATCCTATGAATCTCCATTTCTTCATATTGAACTCCTTCCAACAAAAAAAGAGGGGGTAAATATTTACCCCCCCCGTGTGCATACTGCACACTCATTTTATTATTTTATTCTGTTCTCATTTTAACAGATTTAGTTTCTCTTTGCAAGTATTTTATCATTATTCATATTTCCATAGTTCAATTCGATAATCATTCTTTTTCGTTTTTCCAAGTATTTTATGAAAACGATACTTTCCATATTTTCTTACCGAAAAGACATCTTGCTCTTTTAAGATCTTACTTCCATTTTTTAGATTTTCATAATTTAAATATATTTCTTTGTTATTGATTTTTTCCAACACTTTACTTCTACTCATAGAAAGCGCTTTGGCAATAATAGCGTCGCTTCTTAAACTAGGAACTTTTAATTCTAAATAATGGTACTTTCTTTGATAACCGTTTAAAATATTTAAATCTACTGGTTCTATGTGGACTTTCTCTCTACCAATTTGATCCAATTGATATTGTATGAGATTGGCAATTTGAGATAATACGACGACATAACTATTTTCTCCTACAATAATATCTCCAAACATATGGGAATCGATTCCTAGCGCAAATAGAGAGCCTAAAATAGAACGATGTTCCAATGGATGATGAGAAGTAATTTTTAATAAAGTAATATCGGGCATATCGTTAGTATAAAAAATGACTTTATCGCAATCTTCATAAAGGGAAAAACATTGATACGTTCGTTCTGAAGTTTTAAAGTGTTGTTCGATTAACTTTTGTTCTTTGGGATCCAAAAAGAAAGTAGCTTTTCCTACTCTTAATTTTTGTACACTGTTTTTTATAAATATTTCGTCTTTCATAAGATCCCTCGTTTTTATTATACTATAATGGCAAGAAAAAAAGAAAACTCAACGATTTCTTTTTTGTAATGTTTTTGGTTTTTCTTCATCACTTACTCTTTTTTCAAAGCTTTGTAACAAATGTCGATAATAATCTTTTTCTAATTGTTGTTTTTCATCGTTCGAGACATTTTTAATCGATTCTTCATATTGATTTTTTATTTCCGAATCAATTAGACTAACCGCCGTATCAGGATTAAAATTATGATATAATGTTTGACAAAAATTAGAATCCTGCTTAGCAGATAAGAGTAATTCATTCAAAGTCGAATAATCTTCTGGTGCATGAATTTTTAAAAAATTAGCAATTCCATCATCCTGAAATCCTAATTCTTTTAATGTTTTCGTCAACGCTTCTAAATCATACAATATTTTTAGATCCATTTTGGGACTACATTCTATATCTGCTTCTAGTATTTCTTCTTTCGGCTGTGAACATTCTAATAAACTAGCATTTTGATAATCACGTAAACGTTCGTGAAAAAAAGTATGTGTTTCAAGCATCGTTTGATCGTAAAACTCTTTGGTTTTCGTATGGAAATTAATACGATTCAGTTCCAAAAGCATATTACTGATGTCTTCATGATAAGAAAGTGTTTGTTCCTTCGTTAAATTAGAGGAACGAAAATCACGTAACATATACTCGATCATAACAGAAATATCATCTAATAAATTCAAATCTTGATAGCAAGTATCAATTATCGTTTCTTTTTCTATTTTACTGATTGCAATAATCATGGTTACTGCTATAATTTGAAGAATTAAATTAGAACTCATCCATAATATTCCAAAAGGAATTGCAACTGCGGCTAGACAACTTATGATAGTATTTATGATAATTTTAATTTTAGATCGCTCTACTTTTTTTAGATAATTGGACCAATTAGCAATAAAAATATCTTTCATCATACTAAACACCTTTTTCAATAATCAGCTTGTATTCTAACATTTTTTATATTGTTTGTCAAAAACTAAGCCGGAATCTCTTCTAATTTAACACTTACTAATTTACTTACACCTGATTCTTGCATCGTAATACCATATAAAATATCAGCATATTCCATCGTTTTCTTTTTATGGGTAATTAAAATAAATTGTGTTTTATCTTTCAATCCTGATAAATATTTACCAAAACTATCTACATTTACTTCATCTAAAGCAGCTTCTACTTCGTCTAAAATACAAAATGGGACAGGACGTGATTTCAGAATAGCAAATAATAAACTGATGGCCGTAAATGTTTTTTCACCACCCGATAGTAGCGATATTGTCGTTAGTTTCTTTCCAGGTGGAGATGCAACAATTTCAATTCCTGTTTCTAAAAGATTTTTAGGATCAGTCAGTTTCAATTCAGCATGTCCACCTTTAAATAATTCGCGGAATGTTTCGCTGAAATGATTTTGAACGATCTCGAAAGTTTTTAAAAACTCTTCTTTCATAATCGTATCCATTTCTTCGATAATTTCTAATAAAGTGTTTTCAGCATTTACTAAATCCGCTTTTTGATTCATCAAGAACTCATAACGTTCACTGACACGATCATACTCTTCGGGAGCAGCAAGATTCACAACGCCAATTTCTTGTAAGCGACGTTTTAATGTATTTACTTTTCTTCGCGCATCTTCCGAATTTTCTTCCAGTAAATAAGATTCTTTCGCTTTTTCATATGTCATATGATATGTTTCATTCAAAGTAGTAAGTAATGTATCTAGTTTTACATCAGCACGATTCACTTCGATTTCTAACTGTTTTAATTCTTGATTTTTTTGGTTAAAAGTACTGTTTTCTCTTTTTAAAACGGCATCGTATTCTTCGATACTTTCGTTTAAGTCAGTACGTTCTTTTTGAAGACGAGATAAAAGTTGTTCCCATTCGTTTTTCTTTTTTAAAATTTCATAATAGGTATTGATCACTTCCTCTTCTTCTGCACTGAGTGTGTGCTCAAGAATATGTTTTGTTCCTTCTAGTTGTTCTTTGATGTTACCTAATTGTTCTTCTAAATCGCGAACCAATACTTCTTCATTGAAAATAGAGTGTTCCTTGGATGCTTTTTCTTTTTGCTCTAAATAGAGCTTATCCTCTAACCCTCTCAATTCATAGTCAAGACGATTGATCGCCTCTTCTAGACGTTTTAATTCTTCGATTTGTAACGTTTGTTTGTTCATCAATGTTTGTAACTCATACTTATCTTGAATCATATTTCGCGTCGTTTGTACTTTACCACCAGTTAAAGAACCCCCTACATGTAAAAGATCTCCATCCAATGTAACAATCTTATAACGATAATTTACTTGACGACTAATATTATTGGCATCATCAATACTATGTGCGACAATAACGTTTCCAAGTTGGTTTTGAATGATATTTCGATATTGACTTTCACACTTTACTAGATCAGACGCAATACCTATCACTCCTGGTAATTGCTTTAATAGCCTACTCGTATCTAAATCAATTCCTTTCGGTTTAATAATGTTGAGAGGGAAAAAGGTAGCTCTTCCAATATTATTGGTTTTTAAATAATAGATTGCTTCTTTCGCAGATATTTCATTATCGACGACGATATAATTCGTACTGGCACCAAGTGAAGTAGAAATAGCTACTGCATATTCTGGAGCAACTTCAATCATATTGCCAATCGCATTATGAATACCACGCAACTTAGGATTATTCAAGACATTTTTGACAGCATATGGCAAAGTCCCATTATTTTCAATGGTATCTTGTAACGTTTCAATTTTATTATCTAACATTGTCTTAGTACGTATTTTTTGACTCAACTCTTGATCATAACGGCTTTTTTTGTCACGGTTTTCTTTGATTTCTTGTTCCAACTTGTGAATACGTTCTTGAAGTTCTTGTAATTCCCCTTCTTGCCCCTTTAACAGTTGATTGTGTTGTACCAGTTCGGCATCGATATTCTTCTCTTTTTCTGTCAATTCGACGATATTATCATGAAGTTTTGCGTCTTCTACCTCGTATTTTTTACGTTCTAGCAAGATTTGTTTTCGACTATTTTGTTTTTCTAGTTCGGTGCTAGCATTCATCAATTCAGCTTGAGCATTGGTTATTTTTTGATTCAGTTCCTGATTTTTTTTCTTAAATGTTTCTACTTGTACTTCCGTCTTTGAATTAGAAGTCATCAGTTCGACTACTTCTTGGTTCAAACGATCAATTTTACGCTTATTTTCTTGATAGGTTGTGTTGATATTCATAATATCATTTGTAATCAGTGCTACTTCAAGCTTCTCTAACTGTTCTTTCACCTCATTATATTCTAATGCTTTTTCTTTTTGCTCACGAAGTGGTTCTACTTGAAGTTCCAATTCATGAATAATGTCTTCCACTCGACTCATATTGTTATGAGTACGTTCTAACTTTCGAAGCGCATCTTCTTTTCTCTTTTTATATTTTAATACTCCTGCTGCCTCTTCGAAAACAACACGACGATCTTCCGGCTTATTCGATAGTATTTCCTCGATTTTTCCTTGTGAAATAATATTAAAACTTTCTTTTGCTATTCCACTATCCAACAAAATATCAGTAATATCCTTTAAACGACATTTTTCACCATTCAAAAAATATTCGTTCGTACCATCTTGATATACACGTCTTTTAATTGATACTTCTGTAAAATCAACTGGCAAGTATTTATCACTATTATCAAATACTAAAGTAACACTCGCAACATTTTGCTTATTACGTGATTTACTACCAGAAAAAATGACATCGGTCATCGTTCCATCTCCACGAAGCGATTTCACAGACTGTTCCCCTAAAACCCAACGAACGGCATCGACGATATTACTTTTTCCACTTCCATTTGGTCCAACAATACCAGTAATTCCTTTCCCTAACTCTAGATTGATTTTATCTGCAAAAGATTTAAAACCTTGTGCCTTTATTTCTTTCAAGTACATAACTTCCACCCACTTATTTTTCCTTTTTTATTATACTATAAAAAGATAAGAAAACACAAGGAAAAGCCGACTTAAGGCACAATAAAAAGGATCTTGTGATCCTTTTATAATGATTTTTTGATCGTACGTATCCTTTTACTGCTACGACTCCATTTTACTAAACAAGATAAAAGCAAAATAGTAAGTGGTATTAATAATATCTTGTAAAGTGGATCAGTTCCTCCATTTATAATCTGGTTCATTGTTAAAGCGATAGCAAAACACCACATCATTGCCCAAAACATATTTAAATTGCGATGAACACGTACATATTTCAGCTCTTTTTCCATATAATATCCCCCTTTTGATGGGACTTATTATACTCATAAATAAGATTTTGTCAAATTGATGCATTTACATTCATAATGAGTAATATTAGGGTCAAAAACAACCATTTTATTATTCATTTCTATTTTTTGAAATATTATGAATTTATTTCGCCTACTTTTTCTAATTCAAAATAGAAAGTAGTGCCTTTTCTTTTTTGGGAATTGACACCATATTTTGAACCATGTTGAATCAAAATATTTTTGACGATCGATAAGCCGATTCCTGTTCCATATTGATTACGTTGATATTTTTTATCGACTTTATAATATTTATCCCAAATAAGATCAATATCTTTTGGATCGATTCCTTTGCCACTATCTTTGACTTCAACTAAGACAGTATCTTGTTGATCGGTCAATACGATCGTGACTGTTTTATTCGTTCCTGTATAGTTAATGGCATTGTTAATCAAATTGTAAATTACTTGTTCAATTCTCTTTTTATCAGCACGAACCTTATAATGAATAGCATCATCAAAAACAAAATGGAATCCTTCGGTTTCAACTAAATATTGATAATGAGAAAGAATCATTTGAATCAATTCAGTCACATCGAATACTTCCATATTAAGTTCAATCGTTTTCGCTTGTAACTTTGATAAATCCAATATATCGTTCACTAAAAGATTCAAACGATCGGCTTCTTCGGTAATAACATTCAGATTTTGTTCTCTTTTTTCTTTGTTATCACTATTGAGATCACGAGCCATTTCGGCGTACGCTTTAATCATCGTAAGTGGTGTTTTTAAATCATGACTAACATTTGCTAGTAAATCTCGACGTAATTCCTCTGTTTTGGCTAGTTCATTTCGTGCATAATTTAAAGTCGTAGCAAGTTCATTCATTTCAGCAATGTCTTCGCCGGTTTCAAAGACAACATCATATTCTCCTTTTGCCATTTTTTTAGCCGATTCATTAATTTTGACAATTGGTCTAGAAAGACGTTTGGAAATAAAATAAGCAACTAGTAATGATAGCAATAACACGAAGATCGTAACGATGATGAGTTGACTAGTTAAAATATGTGTCGTAGAATCCATCGGAACTAAAGAAGTACTGATAAATGCATATGTTCCATTTCCTAATCTCATAGCATAAATTAACGCTTCGTTATCGAACTTAGGATTGATTAATTTATAACTTTTATGGTTTTCACCACTATCGATAAAATCGACTTTATAATTGGTTGTATATCCTGGTCCTTCTCCCATGATACATCCTCGATTAAACATATTAGAAGAATAAACGGAATTATATTGATTGGTTATTTCAATACAAACTTCACTATTGTAAGCGATTTCATCTAATAATGTCTCATAGTCATTATCTTGATAACTGTTTAAAACGGCAACAGCAACACTTTTGATTTCTCTTGTTTTAGACCATTCGTAATAGGTATTTAAAAAAGCAACTTGAAAGAGCCACAAAAAAGATAGAATCATTACAGAAAAAACGATCATATATGCCCATATTTTAACACTCATACTATTTTTCTTGTACAACAAACTTATACCCCATTCCGCGAACAGTTGCGATTAAATCACGATATTTTCCTAAACTGTTACGAAGCATTTTAATATGTGTATCGATTGTTCGATCATCGCCAAAAAAGTCATAACCCCATATTTGATTAAGTAATTTTTCACGACTGAGAGCAATATTTTTATTTTGAATAAAGAAAACCAGCAATTCATATTCTTTCGGAGTCAATTTTACTTCTTCTTCATCGATCATTACCATATGGGCATCGAAATCAACAACCAAAGTCTGATAAATAAAATGATCTCCCATTACTTTATGAGAACGAGCTAAAACCGCCTTCACTCTAGCCATCAATTCTCTAGGGCTAAAAGGTTTTGTCACATAATCATCGATTCCAAGATCAAATCCCATCAATTTGTCGTACTCTTCTCCACGCGCTGATAACATAATTGTTGGTATTTTCTTTTCTTTATAAATTTCTCTACAAGCTGAAAAACCATCTAATTTGGGCATCATAATATCGATAATCATAAGATCGATACTCTCTTTTTTTGCTACTTCAATCGCTTCACACCCGTTTTCTGCTTCGATCACTTCATAGCCTTCATTTTTGGAATATTCAGTAATCACATCACGAATTAATTTTTCATCATCTACGACTAATATTTTCAAAAGTATCACTTCCTCATCTAATATTATACAGATTATTATGTAATTTGTGTGAAAAAAAAGAAACTATTGTTTCTTCTTTTTAGTAAACGTGAGCCATTTTGATTTTGGCTCTACTGGTTCCACGGATACTTTTTCCTCTTGTTCTTCCATCAGTTCTGGTACTATTGACTCTCTTTTTTGGGCATCACCTAAAATATGATAGATATGAAACAAAGCTTTCGGATCACGAACGTTATCCTTTTCCAGGACTAACTTTAAATATTCGATATATTTAGGGTAAACACGAATCAATATTTGTGGTAAGCTATATCTTTTTAATGGATAATAGCACACATCTTTATAACGTTCGTACATTTCTTCATTGATTCGAAATGTAAGAGGTTCAAAATATTGATTGGAAACAATAGAAAACGATTGTGCGGTTCGATGCAAGAAGTTATCATATCCGCTACTGACACCCCAATATGGATATCTATCATTTCCTTCATTCCATTTTAATAGTACGATGAGTGTTTCAATCAATTGATTTTTTTGCTTACGAAGCATATCGGTCTGTGCAGTTAACTTTTGATATTGTTTCAAGTCTTCTATTATATCCGCTTGAAATAAATACTGATATGTTTCCATACAAAGTTTTTTCTCTTGCGTACTTTTTGCTTCTAAGAAAGTATTTAAAATACGAGGTTGTAACGCAAAATGGAACTTTTCTTTTTGATAATCATCAATCAAATTTTTATAACGATTGATCCAAAATAATACTTGGATCGCATTGTCGGTATAATCCCCTGAGCGTGGTATGAAAGAACGCTCGATTAAATTAGATCCAAAAGTTGGATGATAACGATAATTTGGCTGTCGAATGATACGATTATGACGGAGTTCTAATACTTTTATATATTGTGAGTCATAAACCGCATCATGCATTTGTGACAGCGTCTTTTTAAAAGCACTTTCTAAATGATGATCCGAATATTTTATATTTCCTTTTTTAATATATTGCGATAATTGTTCTTGCAATATTTCCATACTGCTTACGATATTGATGAATCGTTCTTCATCCAATTTTAGGTTAATTTGTTTTTGTTTATTAATTAAAAAATGATTGAAATATAAAATTTTTCGTTTCAATATATTTTGATAATCGTCGAGCCAATCGTTTGTTTTCATAAATACGCGAATAGGATTCGAAAGATGAGAAACAGATTGTTCGACCATTCGGTTTAAAACTTGTTCTTTTAAAGCGAGGTCAACACGACTTCGTTCATATTGATTATCTCTAAAAATACGATCGACTAATTCTAGTGATATTTGATATTTGTCTAAAAAATGACTATTCAACAATTGTCTTTCGAATTCTAAGACTTGTCTATCCGTATAATAATATACTTTTTTACCATCTTCGATTCGAATTTTTTGTGGTTCACTTCGTAACCAAGAAATAATTTCTTGAATATCTTGTTCTACTGCTTTCACCTAGATTCCCCCATCTTATTTAGTCGATGTCTATTTTTGCAATCCAGAAAGAATATATTCTTTTACTTTCTGGTGTTCACTGGAAGAATAGACTGTATCGTATGGTTCCGACAAATTCCAATTTTTTATATCAACATTAACATAATTTTCACCATTTTTCATAACTCCCATAATTTTACCAGCAGCTTTAATATTATGGCGTCCAAATTCGCGATCATACAATGGTTGATCAACACATTTTAATTCACGATCATAGGTAAATTGTCCTACTGTTAGGGTTTTATTTTTTCCAACACTGAAAATACTTAAATTTCCACCTAATTTTAACAAATCGACAAGAGCATAGATATCTCTTTCTAAAATTTCTTTTTTACATGATGTCGCAAAAACGATAAAACTTGGATTATATTCATTATATAATCCTTCACGTTGTTTTTTATTTTTGTTATAGGTATTCACACATACCGCAATCGTATAATCAGATGGTTTTAAAGCGACAATACGTCTTGTACCCTTATAAAAATAATTTTCAATTCCCTCAATATTTTCATGATAATAATGCTTATCCGTATCCAAAACTTTCATTAATTCTTCTAATTTCTTTTCATTCATATATATCTTCCTTTCACAATAAAGCTTAGTTATTATAGCACTTTTTTTGGGTTTGTCAAATCGATATTCATCTTGATAAAAAAAAGATGTAATAAAGTACTACATCTTAAAAAATAACCATCAATAATACAACGATCGCAAGGGCGATACGATACCACATAAACACTTTGAAGTCATGTTTGCGAATGTAACGAAGTAAGAATTCGATACATAAGAGGCCAGAAATAAAGGCAACTAAAATACCAATGATAAAGAATGACACATTCGCTCCGATCAATGCCCATGTTTCGCTTTTGAGTAAACTAAGGACGACGGCCCCCAATACTACTGGAGCTGACAAGTAAAACGAGAACTTAGCAGCATCTTCGCGATTTAAAGAGAGTCCTCTAGCAGCAGCAATCGTCGTTCCACTTCTTGAAAAACCAGGAATCAAAGCAAATACTTGGGAACAACCAATTAAAAGAGCATCTTTCCAATTCATCTTTTCAATCGTTTTATCACTCTTACTATAACGATCAAGTAAATAAATGATAATTCCCATGAATGCTAGTGCGAAAGCAATCAAAATATAATTTCCTCGCACAGAAGTTTCGATCGTCTCTTCTAGTAAAACACCAGCGATGGCAGCAGGAATAGTCGCAAGGACAATATGCCAGAATAGTTTTCCTTCTTGATTTTTTGGCCCTTTTGTTAATCCTTTTATCACCATGTTCCAGAAATCTTTGAAGAAATAAATGGCAATTGCCAGCAATGTTCCGAGATGTAAGGCAATGTCAAACGTAAGGGCGACTTCTTCTCCCATACTTGCTCCAATACCAAACAAATCACGGAAAATAATGAGATGCGCGGAACTAGAAATCGGCAAAAACTCAGCAATTCCTTGAATAATAGCAAGTAAAATAATTCCAAACATAAAATCTCTCCTTACTGATCACGAACAAAATCATATTTTGCTTTCACTCTTTTATGTGTCTACAAAATTATATCAAATTTTTCTGCAAATTAGAAGTGATCTTTGCAATTCAGGATGATTTTTTCGATCGTCTCGAGAAGTTTTTCGTCATTTTCCTTCGTTCGCTTCTTTGGACCTTTTACCCGAACTTTCTGAAGACGCATTTTAGTGTGTTCGTGTCTCATGGCAAGCATTTCATCAATTGTTTGATTTTTAAAGCAAAAACCGAGTGGATGGACAACGTATGATCCTTTTATTAAACATACTGCTGCTACTCCATAATCTTGCGTGATAACAACATCGTTAGTTGTCACTTCATTTACAATATATTGATCGGTACTTTGATAACCAGTATCACATAAAACGACTTTTGCATAGTCACTTTGAATTTCATGCGCGAAATCGTGGCAGATCAATACTGGTAGCTGATGTTTTTCTCCTAATGAAACAATGTCTTTTACGATTGGACAAGCATCGGCATCGATTATGATTCTCATACTATCACCATCTCTATTGTACATGAAATCATATCAAAAAAGAAGTTGATTATTCTTCAACTTCTTCAAATTGTGAATTATAGAGAGTCGCATAGAAACCATTTTTCTTTAAAAGCGAATCATGAGTTCCTTGTTCCACGATATCTCCATCTCGCATAACTAAAATTAAATCGGCATTTTTAATCGTCGATAAACGATGGGCAATGATAAAGCTTGTTCTACCTTCCATGAGTTTATCCATCGCTTGTTGAATTAATATTTCCGTTCTGGTATCGACGCTACTGGTCGCTTCATCGAGAATTAAGACTTTTGGATCGGCTAAAATAGCACGAGCGATCGTCAAAAGTTGTTTTTCTCCTTGTGATATGTTTCCTCCTTCTTCATTGATTGGAGTATCATATCCATCTGACAAAGTACGAATGAAGTGATCAATTTGTGCCATTTTGGCAGCTTCTTCTACTTCTTCATCCGTAGCATCTAATTTCCCATAGCGAATATTATCTTTAATCGTACCACTATAAAGCCAAGTATCTTGTAACACCATTCCAAATAAACTTCTCAGATCATTTCTAGAAAAATCAGTCGTAGGAATTCCATCAATCTTAATGGAACCACTATTGAGTTCATAGAAACGCATGAGTAATTTGACAATCGTTGTTTTTCCTGCTCCCGTTGGTCCTACGATAGCAATCGTCTGTCCTGGTTTAACATGAGCATTGAAATCATTGATGATGATACGATCAGGATGATATCCAAAATGAACATGATCAAATGTAACTTCACCCTTGATATTTTTAGTAGAAGCCGTTTTCTTCTTATCTGGTACTTCTTCTTCTGCATCTAAGAATTCGAAGACACGTTCAGAAGCAGCCATCGTTTGTTGTAAGACATTGGATATTTGTGCAAGTTGGGCAATTGGATTGTTAAACTGTCTTACATATTGAATAAAGGCTTGAATATTACCTACAGTAATCGTTCCTCTAGAGGCATAATATCCTCCCATGATACATACGACAACGTAACTTACATTTCCGATAAAATTCATAAATGGAAACATCAGTCCTGATAAAAATTGACTCTTCCAAGCTGAATTATATAATTCTTGATTAATGGTTTTAAAAGTTGCTTTCGATTGTTCTTCTCCGTTGAACGCTTTTACAACTAAGTGACTTCCATACATTTCTTCAATATGACCATTCAACTTACCTAAACTATCTTGTTGAGCAACGAAAAAGCGTTGACTTTTTCCTACTAACCACATAACGATCATCAAAGATAGTGGAAGAATCACTAATGATACGATCGTCATCGGAACACTGATGCGAAGCATCATGAATAAAATTCCGATGAGTGTTACGACCGAAGTAATAATTTGTGTAATACTTTGGTTGAGGTTTTGGGAAATGGTATCGACATCATTCGTAATACGTGATAATACATCTCCGGTTGTCGTTTTATCGTAATAAGCTAGCGGCAAACGATTGATCTTTTCAGAAATATCTTTACGTAAGCGATACGTAATTTTATTGGATACTCCTGACATGATAAATCCTTGAATATAGGAAAATGCTGAACTAGCAAAATAAATGCATAATAGATAGATCAAAATTCTTCCAATACCAGCAAAGTCGATTCCACCAGTACCGGTTACTTTATTCATAAGTCCCTCAAATAGAAGGGTTGTTGCTTCTCCTAGGATATCTGGTACTAAAATAGCAAAAATCGTCGAACCAATGGCAAAGAAGATAACCACGAGAAAAGCAAACTTATAACTTCCCACATAATGAAGAAGTTTTTTTAATGTTCCTTTAAAATCTTTGGCGCGTTCTGTTGTGGCGCCTCTCATTGGACCACCTTTCACATTAATTCCTCCTTTGATAACTGACTAGAAGCAATTTCATAATAAGTAGGACAATTTTTGAGTAACTCTTCATGAGTACCCTTTCCTACGATTTCACCACGATCGAGAACGATGATTTGATCCGCATTCATGATCGTACTGATACGCTGAGCAACAATTAAAACGGTACTATTTTTCGTATAATCTTTGAGTGCTGCGCGTAAAGTCGCATCGGTCTTAAAGTCTAAAGCTGAAAAACTATCGTCGAAGATATAAACATCTGGTTTTTTCACTAAAGCACGGGCAATACTCAAACGTTGTCTTTGTCCTCCTGATACATTGGTGCCGCCTTGAGCAATTTCGCTATCGTATTTCTTTTCTTTACTTTCGATAAATTCCGTTGCTTGGGCAACTTCTGCAGCCTTTTTAATTTCTTTCTTCGTCGCTTCTGGACGTCCATATCGTAAATTTGAATCGATCGTTCCGGATAATAATACTCCTTTTTGTGGAATATAACCAATTACTTCACGTAAATCATGCATCGTAACATCACGAACATCGACACCATTTACTAATACTTTTCCCCCTGTCACATCAAAGAAACGAGGGATCAAATTAATCAGAGTACTTTTCCCACTTCCAGTAGATCCGATAAAGGCCGTAGTCTTACCAGGTTCTGCCACAAAACTAATGTGATGTAAGACATCTTCTTCTGCATCAGCATAGCGGAAATTGACATTTTGAAATTCTACATATCCTTTTTTCTTAGAATCGAATTTTTTCGGATCGGTAGGATCGGTAATCACAAGTTTGGTCTCCAATACTTCTTCAATACGACGACCAGATACACTGGCACGTGGAACCATGATGAACATGACAGCGATCATCAAGAACGACATGATAATTTGCATTGCGTATTGCATGAAGGCCATCATATCTCCTACTTGCATACCACTGGATTCAATTTGATGTGCACCTACCCAAACAATCAAAAGAACAACACCATTCATGATCAAATTCATAGCTGGCATCATAAAGGTCATGATGCGATTGATAAACAAATTCGTCTTCGATAAATTTTTATTCGCTTCATCAAAACGATTCTCTTCAAATTTTTGTGTTCCGAAAGCACGAATGACCAAAATTCCGTTTAAGTTTTCACGAGCAACTAAGTTCAAGCGATCGATCAACTTTTGCATTTTGTTAAATTTTGGCATAGCAATCGCAAAAATTACCATAATTAAACAGATCAACACGATAACCGCCAAAGCGATAATCCAACTCATCGATGTACTCTTGGCAAGTGCCATAAAAATTCCACCGATTCCCATGATTGGCGCATAACAAATCATACGCAATCCCATGACAATTAACATTTGAACTTGGGTAATATCGTTAGTTGTACGTGTGATTAAGGATGCTGGACCATATTGTTTCATTTCGACATTGGAGAAATCTTCTACTTTTTCGAATACCGATCTACGAAGATCACGAGCAAAACCAGTACCAATACGAGAAGCCAAGAAGCCAACTAAAACTGCCGTTAGAGCAATGATAAGAGCAAGGCCAAGCATTTTAGCTCCTGTCAAAATGATATAATTTTGTTGGATTTGATCCGTATCGACACCTAATTCTTGATAGAACATCTTGACAAATACAGGTCCTACCTGACTTGCTAAAGAAGATGTACTAGAACTACTTTCTTCGATCAAGGCTTCGATTTTCTCTTGAGGTATCGTTTGTAGCATTGGGATCATTTCATAGATCGCTTCTATATGAATCGATGAACCATCCGTCACATCGGCGTTTTCAGACTGCATCATTTCTTCTGAAAGACTCGTAAACGACATCATCGCTGTACTAAAAATAGTATTCAACTCTTCCTTGTCATGATCACTTTTCAGTACATAGATATCCTCTTCTTCTAACTTTGGATAATCCTCTAAATAGTTTGTATAAGCTTCATGATCCTTGGTAATGAGTTCATAAGAATCCGCTACTGTTTGTCGGTCTTCTTCCGTCATGAAGATCGTAAGTAACTCATAACCTTTTTGATCGATTGCCTTTGGTGCTGATTCGGTAATACCACCTTGTTGCAATCCGACATTGATAATATCAGACATATAATTTGGCAAACTCAAATCGCAAATTGCTTGCACAAAAAGCAAAATCACAACTAAAACCAATTGCTTCCAATAAGGTTTTAAATAAGATAACACTTTTTTCATATTTCCTCCTCTATTTATATAATCCTTCTTTTAATAAATACATTTCATTCTTTTGACGACGTTTGGCCTCGTCTAACGTAACGTTACCTTTCAAAAGTAGCATCAAAGAATGAATGGTTACCATTTGTAAAAGATGAAAGAGATCCCATACTGTAATTCCATCTTTTAAATTGAGCTTAGAAGTATCAATTTTGGTTAATAGCTCATCACGAAGTCGGGTTCTTTCTTCTAGTGGCATCTTAGGAAACAAAAAACTTTCGGAACGAAAATCGAGATTGGCAATCACTTTTCGAAAAAATGGCATTTCCGCTTGGTAATAATGATCCAACATATAATCAAACACATTGATAAACATCTCGATCAAATCCCCACCATGATCGTCTAAAGTATGAATCATGACTTGATAAAGAGTTTCTTGATAATGTTTAAGCAAATAGAAATAAATATCTTCTTTGCTCTCGAAATACATATAGAAACTACCTCTAGAAATACCCGCATCCTTGATCATTTGATTGATCGATGCTTCGTGGAATGATGCTTTGGTAAATTCTCGTTTCGCGGCTTCTAACAAAGCTTCTTGTTTTTCGACCGGTAAGCGAAAGAACGTTTGACTTGGCATATGACACTACCTTTCTATTATATGATACTTTTAGGCAACGTTTCCATTATATATGACAAGTTGTCACATTGTCAATACAAAAAAGAAAGGTTTTACCCTTTCCCACAATTTTCCATAATCTTTAAAATAATCCTGTAATAATTCCATTCTGATCAATATCCATATGAAGATAAGCAGGATTTTTCCCAAGACCTGGCATCGTCATAATACTTCCCATATAAACGACAATAAAGCCTGCTCCACTACATACTTTTAAATCCCGTACGGTCAACGAGTATCCTGATACCTCTCCAATCTTTTTGGGATCATCACTCAAAGAATACTGCGTTTTGGCAACACAAATAGGTAAATGGGAATATCCCATTTCTTCTATTTTTCGAAGACTTTTTAAAGCTTCTTCTTCGTAATGAACATCTTCGGCACGATAAATTTCGTGTGCAAGTAAAGCGATTTTATCCGTAATCGATAACTGGTCTTCATATAATAGTTGAAACTGAGATGGTTCCTCACACAGTTTTATAATCTCTTTCGCTAAAGAGGTGGCACCTTCTCCACCTTTTCTAAATGTTTCGCTCACCTCGCATGGTACTCCTAACCCACGTACGTATTCTTTTAATGCCTTAATCTCTTCTTCACTATCCGTATGGAACTGATTGATACAGACGATGACATGGTTGGAATACTTCTTCATATTTTCAATATGAACACGAATATTATCCATACCCGCTTTCAAATAATCGACACTTGGTGTTTTTAGATCTTCTTTGGGCATATGTCCATTGTATTTTAGACTACGAATAGTAGCATTCACTACGACAACATCTGGTTTTAATCCAGCTTTACGGCATTTGATATCAAAAAACTTCTCTGCTCCTAAATCAGCCCCAAATCCTGCTTCGGTTACCACATAATCGCCCAACTTCAATCCTAATTTCGTTGCAATAATCGAGTTACACCCATGCGCAATATTAGCAAATGGTCCTCCATGAATGATGGCCGGATGATGTTCTAGTGTTTGAACCAAATTGGGCTTGATGGCATCTTTTAAAAGAACGGTCATAGCCCCTGCTACTTTTAAGTCACGTGCGTAAATAGGTTTTTCATCATACGTATAAGCAACTAAAATATTCCCTAATTTTTCCTTTAGATCTTCTAGATTTTCCGCCAAGCATAAAATAGCCATAATTTCGGTTGCAACCGTAATTACAAAAGAATCTTTTCTTTCAATTCCACTGTTTTTCCCTTCTCCAATCGTAATATGACGAAGAGAACGATCATTCATGTCCAGTGCTCTAGGAAAAACAATGGTATTCGGATCGATATTCAATTCATTTCCCTGAAATAAATGATTATCTAAAGCTGCACATAATAGATTGTTTGCCGAAGTGATCGCATGCATATCACCAGTAAAATGAAGATTGATATTCTCCATTGGAGCTACTTGCGAATAACCACCACCAGTTGCTCCTCCCTTGATTCCAAAAACAGGTCCCAAAGATGGTTCTCGTAACACGACGATACTATTTTTTCCTAACTTACAAAGAGCATCATCAATGCCGATACTCATCGTCGTCTTTCCTTCCCCAAAAGGCGTCGGATTGATGCTCGTCACTAAAATTAAATGTCCGTTTTCACGCTTTTTCTCCTCTTCCATGATCGCTAAATCCAATTTGGCCATATAATGACCATATGGTTCGACAAAGGATGGATCAATTTCCAACATATTCGCTACTTCCATAATGGGAAGTAATTTTGTTTCATTACTAATTTCAATATCCGTCTTCATTTTCTCATCTCCTATCTCTAGTATACGCTAGAAACGATCATTTTACAAATCCTAATTGTGACAAAACTGTTAGAAAAAAGTCATCATCTCGTCACGATAACTTGTTAGAATGGACATGGTGATATCAATGAAACGAAAACGTCTTACCCAAATATTTCCCTTTCTTTTACCACTTCGTGTGCGTGAAAAAGAATTTTTCTACCATCTTCGTCTCAAAATGAATGGAAATTATGCCAGTATCAAAAGAGAAAATGTCTTTCACGAAGAGGTTACACACAAACGAGTTTTACTCATCAACGAAGATAGTGGTTACGATATCGAATACCAGTACAACAAACGCGACAACATTAAAATAGCTGGTAAAAAAATCAATCGTGTGATTATTAAACCTGGAGAGGTCTTTTCATTTTGGTACTTGGTAGGAAAAATAAGCGCTAAAAATGGCTATAAAAAGGGATTATGTATTTCTGATGGAAAAATGACTTACGCTTATGGCGGTGGATTATGCTTACTTAGCAATTTCCTTTTCGAACTATTTTTAGAAACACCACTCACCATTCAAGAACGACATCCACATGCTTACGAATCATTTCGCCCTAAAGAAGGTGACATTCTAGGAACCGATGCGACGATCGTAAGTGGTTGGCTCGATCTAAAAATGAAAAATAATACGAATATGACTTTCCAAATTCTAATTGAAACCGATGACCAATATTTATATGGTGCGATTCTAAGTAACCATCTTATGCCTTACCATTACAAGATTGTGGAAGAAAATGGAACTTATCTAAAAAATCAAGATGAAATTTATTATGATAACGATATTATCAAAGAATGGTATCACAAAGAAACGAACATACTCGCCAAAAGAGAATTCCTATATCACTCACATATTTTAATCCGCTATCCTGTAACAGAAAAAGACTTATCTTAAGTCTTTTCTTTTTTTATAATGTAAACTTTCTGATTCGTATAGAATGCATAAAATACTTCTTTTAAATCAATTTGTTTCTTTTTTAATACATTCATAAGCCACGAAACATCTTTTCTTATTTCTTGTATCTTTTCTTGATCAATGTGACCATCTACGATTAGTGGTAATGGCTGATCGTGCGTATTTCGCAAAATTGATAATTGTCCGTTGGTTTTTAAAATTGCACAGGGAACTTCTTCAATGCTATGATACCCTTGTTCATGAAGATCCGACAATAGCTGATCAAAACTGTAGTGCAAACTTGCCATCTCTTTAAAATTCAAAGTTCCATCTTTAATGATCACAGTTGGTTTTCTATCGATCCAATTACGTAGTCTTCGACTATGCTCCATCCCGTAATGAAATAAAAATTGCAATATGATTAGAATGGCGATGGGAATCAATAACATCCATAAAAAACGGTCATTTATAATGAGCATAAAAAAGAATAATTCGACTATTAATAAACTTACTAAAAATTCTATCATCGTAAGTTTTCCTACCTCTTTTTTATCAATCATACGATCAATCAGAACGATCAAAACATATAGAACAATTGTCTTTGCAATTATGATCAGATACATAATATCACCTATTTTATATTGTACAAAGGTAAATCAAAATATCCAAACAAATTTTGACATTAATTTACCTCACGATCACCCAATCTTCTTATGAAAATACCCTTTTCGATGGTATAAAAAAAATTTCGCATCATACATTTTATTAGGAGGAATTACGATGCATTATATTTTTGAATTAAAGAAATTAGGAAAAGCATTCTTATATTTATTAGGCTTTTTATTTGTTTTAACTTTCTTAATGACGGTCTTACATTATTTTCATATTATTCCATATCAATTCGTAACCATTTTAAAATTAGTGATTCCCATTCTTTCTCTTTTCGTTGGTGGTTTTGTTTTAGCAAAGAATTCCAAAGAAAAAGGTTGGTTAGAAGGAATTAAAATAGGACTTATTTTTCTAGTGATACTAGTGTTATTTAACTATTTAGGACTCCACAAAAGTTTTCAATGGAAAGATCTTATTTATTATTTCATTCTACTCGTTGGTAGTCTCTTTGGAGGCATGGTAGGAATCAATTTTACGTCAAAAGAAAAATAAACTAGCTAGCTAGTTTATTTTTTTGTCGAATTAAGACTCTTTCGTATAGTACGTTTTCATAAATTCTTCTTTATATTCTAACACACGATCCTGATCGATCGCTTCTCTTAGTTCTTCTACTAAGCGAATTAAAAATCGCAAATTATGAATCGATAATAAACGACTTCCAAATGTTTCTTCTGCTACCATTAGGTGACGAATATATGCTTTCGTATAATGTTTACAAGCATAGCAATCACAACTATCGTCAATCGGTGTAAAATCTTCTTTATATTTGGCATTTTTCAAATTGATTTTACCATGTCTTGTAAAGGCATGGGCATGACGAGCAAGTCTTGTTGGATGTACACAGTCGAACATATCAATCCCACGAATAACACCTTCTATAATATCAATTGGATCCCCTACTCCCATCAAATAACGTGGTTTATCTTCTGGTAAATAAGGAATTGAGTCATCGATCATTTGATACATTGTCTTTTTATCTTCACCAACACTCGTTCCGCCAATCGAATAACCATCAAAATTTAATTTCACGGTCTCTTCCGCACTCCATTTGCGCAAATCGGCAAATTCTCCTCCTTGAACAATTCCAAACAAAGATTGATTGGGATTATTATGAACCGATGCCCCACGTTTCGCCCATCTAAGAGTACGTTCCACACTTTGCTTCATATATTCATAGGTAACAGGATACGGTGGACATTCATCGAAACTCATAGCAATATCACTATCTAATTTGTTCTGAATTTGAATCGATAATTCTGGAGTCAGAAGTAATGGCCTTCCATCTAGATGACTTTTAAAATGAACTCCTTCTTCGACAATATCTTTCTTTTTATTTTTTGCTAATGAAAAAACTTGAAAACCACCACTATCGGTTAAAATCGGGCCATCATAATTCATAAATTTATGTAGTCCTCCCGCTTTTGCAACCACATCTTCGCCAGGACGTAACCATAAATGATACGTGTTGGATAAAATCACCGCACTATGAATCTCTTTTAATTCCTCTGGCGATAATGTCTTAACGGTTGCTTGTGTTCCTACCGGCATAAAAATAGGCGTCTCAAAACTTCCATAATTGGTATGTAAAATACCATGCCTTGCTTTACTATTTTGATCTTTATGTTTTAATTCATATTTGATTTTCATTCTTTCACATCCCTCGTCCATTATATAGAAAAATAGAAAGAAAGGCAAGAGTAAAAAGCTCACTTCTTCGTGAGCCTTTTTTCGTCATCGATGATATTTTTCCTCGATCGTACGTGCTACTTCAGAAAGACCTAAAGCATGAGATCCTTTTACTAAAATAATACAATCATGCCACTCATTTTCCCATATTTTTTGTATCATTTCTTCTTTTGTTTGAAAATAAGTTCCCATTAATACTTTATGTTTTAAATGTTCGAACTCATGACCGGTCATCCACACTTCACTATTTTTAATATGATTGATTTGCTTGATAAGTTCAGTATGGATTCGTTTACTATGACGACCCAGTTCCAATATATCACCAGCAATGATTAACTTGGGACGCTTATCCTCCTTTAATAAATGAAGAGCCGAACGATATGATTCTATACTAGCATTATAACTGTCATCAATTAAAGTAATACGATGATTTAATTCTTTGACTTGTAAACGATGGTCAATACTAGTGATTGTTGCGATGCGATGGATACATTCTTCTATCGGAATATCAAAATTAAGACCAACCATGATGGCCATCGAAATCAAATGAGGATAGTGTTCTCCAGGGTACGGAAATTTCACGAGATATTTCTTTTTATAATAATGAAGCAAGAAAGACGTACCTTTACGATCGATTTCGATATCGCCAATACGCATTTCATTTTTATGTCTTCTACCACATTTGACACAACTGATATGGTCGGTATTCCGCAACTTTTTTAAAAAGTGATCATCTCCATTTACGATTAGTAAACCATTATCCATACCCCCCGTAATTTCCATTTTTGCCTTAAAAATATTTCGTTTGCTTCCTAAATTGCCAATATGAGAAGTGCCAATATTGGTAATCAGTGCGACATCCGGTTTTGCAATATGGGATAATTTACAAATTTCACCAACATGATTCATTCCAAGTTCTGTCACAATCACATCATATTCTCCATTTAATTTGAGTAGCGTCATAGGTAACCCAATATGATTATTTTGATTCCCTTCATTTTTTAAAATACGATAATCCGGTTCTAACACACAAGCAATTAATTCTTTTAACGTTGTCTTTCCTACACTTCCTGTTACCGCGATCAGAGGAATCTTATAACGATCTCGATAAGCAGCACCTAAAGATGCTAAAGCATCATAAGTGTTTTCGACTTGAATCAAATTCCAATCTTTTTTCTTTGGTATTTTTTCTGAAACAATCGCGACACTACAGCCCTTTTGAAATGCCTCTTCCACATAATCGTGACCATTAAAAGAAAGACCTTTTAGCGCAATAAAAACATTTCCCTTTTGGATTGTTCTTGTATCCGTACTGTAACCTGTTACTTTCACTTTCTTTTTAAAAGCGACTAATGTTCCATTTGTGATACGTGCTAAATCTTCTATCTTCATCTTTTCACTCCAAACTATTATTACAATATATGAGTGAAAAAAGAATTTATGCGTACATAAAAAATACAATAGCTTAACTATTGTATTTGCTCATCTGTTTCATCATTTGGTTCACCTGTTTTTGACTAGGCGTTCTCCCCATTTGACTCATCATTGCTTTGATCATTTGTTCATTGATTGGTGGATTTTTTTGCATGTACTTCTGCATATATTTACGAGCTAAAAAGAAACCAGCAATCGCACCTACGACAAGCCCACCAAAAATTTGTAATAAATCTATAAAAAATGCTCCCCAGTTCATATTTTTCTATCCTCCTTGTTAACATTGTACTAAATTTTACCACTTTTTTCAAGCCTTATACCTGATTATATGCATATTTTCTCGTTCTAGACGTGATATCATAAAGCCAAAAATAATCTTTATTTTCAAAATCACAGACAAATAAATAAGGACTATAAAAAGAAAGATTTAGAAAAACATTCGGTAAATTTTCTTTGGTAAGTAAGACGAGACACGAATAATTCAGTTCCAATAAATAAGTTTGATCATATTTATGATCGACAAAATAATAACGTTTCTTTTTTTCTACGTGATACTTTTTACTGAAATATTCTTGTAATTGTGATACATCAAAAGGATCACATATTTGATTATAGAGGGATAACCCTTCTGCATAACCCTTTGTCTCTCTTAATTTTTGTAACGATAGAAAAAGAGATGATTCCTTTCCATCATATGCCTCATAGCTAGAACGTCGCAAGTGAAAAACATAATATTTCCGCATAGTATCACCAGCATTACTATAACAGAAAAGATTATTGATATTTTGTCGAAAAAAGAAACTACAAAAATAGTTTCTTTACTCTTTCTTCTAATGATTTATAATCGTAGTGATATTTCTTTAAAATTTGATCACGAGAACCACTTGCTCCAAAATGATCAATCGTTAGTAAGTAAGAAGAATTATAGACAAATTGGTGCCATCCAAATGATGAACCAGCTTCTATTACGACCGTTCTTATCCCTTTTGGTAATAGCGCGTCACGATACTCTTTTGGTTGTTCCAAAAACAATTCCATACAAGGCATACTGACTACTCGAAGATCGAGTTTTTCTCTTTCATATAACTTCGTAGCAATCCGCAAAGCGGTATGTACTTGATTTCCCGTCGCTATCAAAATACCATGTAAGTATTGATTCTCTTTACGAACAACATAAGCTCCCTTCGCTACTTCTTCACTACTAGTCGTTGCTAGTTGTTCTACTTCTACTTTCGAAAGAATCAATGCACTAGGTTTTTCTTTTTCTTTTAAAATATGGTTCCAACATCCTAATAACTCTTTTCCATCACAAGGACGATATACATTTAAATTAGGTTCACTACGTAACATAGCAAGTTGTTCTACTGGTTGATGAGTCGGCCCATCACTTCCAATCTCAATCGAATCATGAGATAAAAGATAAATTACCGGAAGTTTCATAAGAGATGACATACGAATCGCCGGTTTCAGATAATCAGAAAATGTTAAAAAGGTAGAACCAAACACTTGAAAATTAGTAAGAGCTAAACCATTTAAAATAGCTCCCATGGCATGTTCTCTTACTCCAAACCAAATATTCTTTCCTAAATAATTATCCTTTGTCAAATCATTCCCTCTGTCGATATAACTCTTAACAGAAGTCGATAAATCAGCACTTCCACCAATAAAATAAGGAATTTCTCGAGAAATATGATTTAAAAAGGTTGCATTTGTCTTTCGGGTTGCTTCCTTCTCCTCCATCATAAAAGAAAAAGGCGTTTTTAATAAGTCAATTTCTTTCTTTTTTCCAAAAATAAAATCTAAATCTGACAAATCAGAATGTTCATTATGATAATCTTGATATCTTTTTGACCATTCTTCATAAGCAGGCTTTGTATGTTTTAACATTTCAGCGCGGAACATATTTTCTGTATTAGGTAAGGTTGTAAATGGTTCATGATCGATTCCCCACTTTCCTTTCAATTGATAAATATCTTCATCATCTAACACTTTACCATGAACTTCATGACTTCCCGCCAACTTCGAACCATTTCCAATAATCGTTTGTACTTCGATTAAAGTTGGTTTATCATTTTTCTTAGCTTTCGCAATCGCTCGATCAATCTCTGCTACATTTTCTCCATCTTTGACCAGTTCGGTATCCCATCCCATCGCTTCAAAACGTGCACGAACATTCTCTGTAAAGGTCATGTCGGTCGATCCATCTAAACTTGTTTTATTGGAATCATATAATACGATTAAATTATTTAACTTCCAAGTTCCAGCTAAACTTGCCGCTTCATAGCTGATTCCTTCCATTAAATCTCCATCACCACATAATACATATACATGATAATGAAAGAGTGATTCCCCTTTCGAAGTTACAAAACGATGTTCTAATATTTTTTCTCCTAGAGCCAGTCCTACAGCTGTCGCAATTCCTTGACCAAGAGGTCCTGTAGAAGCTTCTACTCCTGGTGTAACCCCTACTTCTGGATGCCCAGGAGTACGAGAATCAATTTGACGAAATTGCATCAAATCTTCTTTCGTTAGATAACCAGCCATGTAAAGTGTCGCATATAAAATAGCCGAACCATGACCTGCAGACATGACAAAGCGATCACGATTTGGCCATTTAGGATCATTTACATTAATATTGATATGATGAGCATATAGACAATATAGCATCGTAGCAGCATCCAACACGATACCCGAATGTCCATTTCCAGCCTTTTTAATCATATCGATTCCTAATGACTTCATATTATTTATTACTTGTTCTTGCATAAGCCACCTCTTATTATTCTGTAATTAGTATACCATATTTTCTGTGGCATGGAAATATTTATTGCATATTCATGACAATCATTTCTCTATCACTTTCCACTTTATTTTCCTCCATTTTTTTTGATGCATTGGCGTTAAAATAAGCAAATCCAATCACAAAAATTGCAAATCCAACCATAACTTTACTTTTTAAAATTTCTTTCATATTATTCCTCCCTTTGTTGATTTTATCTTATCACGAACAATCGTTCGTGTCAATTAATTTTTGAACATTTGTTCGTTTTTTACGTTTGAATTGTCAAAAAATAATTACTATTTCATTCTCTTTCTTATGATAATTTCCAATTTTTTTACCTTTTTGCGAACAATTGTTTGACTTTGCCATTAATATATGGTAAACTGTAAATGTAATGAAATAAAAAGGAGGTTTTACATTTGGAAAAACTCACAAGAAAACAAGAAGAAATTATGAACTTTATAAAAGAATACATCGTATCACATGGATATCCACCTACTGTTCGTGAAATAGCGAAAGGAGTTGGAGTATCGAGCCCTGCTACCGTTCAAGCACATTTAAATAACTTGGAACATAAAGGAGTTATCAAAAAAGATGGAACCAAAAATCGTGCTATTGAATTATTAGTTGAAAATGAATTCGCTATTCAAGAGACAAATGTTGTAGAAGTACCACTTTTGGGAAAAATTACAGCTGGTAATCCCATCGAAGCGATCGAAAGACCAGATGAATACTTTTCTTTACCTGCTTATTTGATTCCTAATAACAAGGAAGTGTTTACTTTATTAGTAAGTGGAAACAGCATGATCAACGCTGGAATCTTCGATGGAGATATCGTAATCGTTGAAAAACAAAATACGGCACGTAACGGTGAAATCGTCGTAGCAATGACAGATGAAAACGAAGTTACTTTAAAAACATTTTACAAAGAAGCTAATTATTTCCGTCTTCAACCAGAAAATGATACAATGGATCCCATCATTTTAAATAATGTAACTATCTTAGGAAAAGCAATTGGATTATATCGTAAATTATAAAAACAAAGAATTCGACAAATAGTTTATCTATTTGTCTTTTTTTATAATAAAAAGTTATCTATCATTATATCGATAACTACTTTAATCTTTTATATTTCATATGAACCATGATAAGTTCCATTTCCTCCCTTTATGATTACTGTTGGAAAAATAATTAATACGGAACGCAATCGCTTCGATAATTGTTCAAAATCAAAAAAGATCGATCGATATCGATCTCATAAACTAAGTTTAATACCGAATAAACATTATTAAAAGTTTAATTATATATTGTACATACACTCATTTATAAAAAAGATTGTCAATCATTACGATTGACAATCTAAAATTTTATTAATATTATTTCCCTATCTTTTTCGTTTTCTCAGATTGATTTTCTCCAAGCACTTGATCTATTTTTTCTTCCATCATACGATTTTTGATAGCATCTAATTCTTCTATTTGGGCTAATAAATCGCGTTTCATTTCTAATAGATCGCGAATTTGACTTGCTAAAGTCGTTTCATCTAAACCAAGATTTTTCAATATGGTTAATTGCACAGCAACCTTTTCGGATTCAGGTAAGGTACGTCCTGATGGTTCTAGTTTTTCTTGTGAAACAGTTAACATTTGAGCACCTAAAATACTACCTTTCTTATTAAATGTACAAGGTATATTTTCTGAATATTGATTTCGACGTTCCTTGGAAGTCATGGGAAGAACAATCGCACTATTAAGTGGATTGTTGATACGTTCATCAGAAGAAACAACAACGCATGGGTGTTTTCCTAACATGGTATTATCCCATCCTTGAAACGGATACCAATAGATTTGAAATTGTTTTACTTTAGGAAATTTAGGTTGCTCTAATATTGGTTCCGTAGTAGCTAAAGTTGGTACTTCTACTTCCTCATCTAATACTTCTTCAATAAATTGGTCAATCTCTTTTTTTAAAGCTTCGATGTGTTCAAAATCTAGAATAACAAATTGATTAAAGTTACAAAAGCTACGGTATCGATATGCAAAGTGACGATCTTGTAAAAAGTCTGATAAATCTACCGTTTGTAGTCGAGAAATTTTCTTTTGATGTTCTTTATCTGTAAATAACTCATACTTTTTCATATAATCTTTATATTTTTCTTCTAAATTACGTCCATTGTTCGTTTGATAGAATCGTTCTGCGACACGAAGAACTTGTTTATTTAACTTTTGTTTTTCAAGTCGAAATGCTTCTATTTGAGTATTATATTTAGTAATAACCGTCTGACCTTCTAATGTATGTTTTTCGATTGAGAATGCTCCCATTTTTGTGTGTGTTGGAATAAAGTACATCGTTGCCTCTTTTCCATCTGGAAAAAGCGGTTCTTCGATCACAGATTCATGAAACTGAGTGGTCACGAAATCTTGAACGAACTCTGTCTCTACTTTGATCTTCTTTGAAGCATTGATTGTAATACTGTTAGACCACTTATAATACGTTGGAACAGAAATTCCTAAAGCTGCGGCAATATCTTCAGCTCTATATCCTTGTTTTTTTAATTCGACTAATTTTTCTAATGCCTCTTTTGTTTTTTTACTTTTCATACTATTTTCCCCTTTTTCAGGGAATATTATAACATCTTTTCCCTTTTTGTCAAATTACAAAAAAAGATAGATTTCTCTATCTTATAAATCCCATATAGATCATGAATACAGTAAAGATGATCGTCATAATCCAACCATTGACTTTATCGAATGTCGTCGACTTATATTTTACTCCTAATGCCATTGAAATTAAAATACCACCGATTAATCCCCCAACATGCGCAGCCATATCGATTCCACTTAGGAAAAGGCCCATCATGAGGTTCAAAATAATGAGAGGAATAATTTGCGATTTTAAAACATTTCCTAAATAAACACGGTAGTGGTAACCAAAATATAATAAAGATCCTAGTAATCCAAAGATAGCTCCACTCGCACCGGCGCTTACCGCATTATGAGTAAACATGATCGACATTAAATTACCGGCAATGGCACTAAATAGATAAATGATGAGATATTTCCCTTTGCCATAAAAGCTTTCTAATTGTGGACCAATTACATAAAGTGCATACATATTAAATACAAGGTGAATGACACCAATATGTAAGAAAGCACTCGTAAGAAGACGCCAATACTCTCCTTCTAAGACATAAGGAGCATAATTCGCTCCAAACGAAAGTAAGGTACCAACATGAGTACTACCATTTCCGAGTAAATACATGAGTAAAAAGACTACTACATTGATCGCAATTAAAATATAAGTTACAATTGGTTTTTTCGGTCTAAAAACATCTTCCGCACGTCTTGCGTCGGTTTCGTTCTTTTTATTGATTGCATCTGTTACTTTCATAAATAGTTCCAATCCTTTTTCTTTAAAATCGGTTTCTTCTGTAATATTTGGAAACTCTACCATCACTTGTTCATACTTTTTAAAATCATCCATCGTATCGATATCGAGGCAAAGTAAGTTTTGATTATGATTGTCATACTTTTCAATATGTACATTATCTCCTAAATTTAAAAAGATACTGATCGCATTCATATGTAAAGAATACGTTTTTTTCTTAATTCGTTTCATAATTGCTTTCGTACGATAAATATCATAATTGAATTGTTCATCATTGTGAATATAATTCGTTACAATGCGAATAATACGATAGTCAGCTTCTAAGTTTTCTAACCATATTTCATTTTTCGCTCCATGTAACACAATCGGGTTATATCCTTTTTCCGTAATAAAATAATGCAACAATTTCATTACGATTTCATCATCTTTTGTTACGATTACTTCGTTCATAGAAACCTCCTATCTATTTCTAACGCTTTTTTATTATAACACATTCTACTCTATTCTTCAAAATGTTTGAGAATATTTAAAAATTTATCGGGAAGTGGAGCAGAAAACTCCATATATTTTTTTGTCTTAGGATGAATAAAGCCTAATTCCATCGCATGTAGACATTGTCCTTCCTCGTTGATCTGTTTTCTTATACCATAAACAGGATCATTGACAACAGGATGACCAATATAATTCATATGGACACGAATTTGATGAGTTCTACCTGTTTCAAGTTCACATTCGATCAATGTGGCATCGTGATAACGTTTCAAAACGCGAAAATGGGTAATCGCTTTCTTACTATTATGACTCGTTACCGTCATTTTTTTACGATCCGTCTGATCTCTTCCAATGGGAGCATCGATCGTTCCGGTATCTTCTTTTATCACACCCCACACGAGCGCTATATATTTACGATGTGTTTTCTTTTCTTCTAATTCACGAGCAAGAATTTCATGAGCCTTATCGTTTTTTGCCACCATGAGTAATCCAGTTGTATCACGGTCGATTCGATGAACGATACCAGGGCGAAATTCCCCATTGATATGGCTTAAGTCTTTAGCATGATACAAAAGTCCATTGACCAATGTACCATGAGTATTGCCGGGAGCAGGATGTACCACTACCCCATTTGCCTTGTTTACGACTAACACATCATCATCTTCGTAGACAATATCGAGATCCATTTTCTCTGGTATTGCTTTCATTTCTTCCGTTTTGGGTTCTTCATAAGTGATGATATCTCCATCTTTCAAGCGATAGCTATTTTTAACTGGTTTCCCATTCACAAATAGTAATTTAGCTTCTCCCAGTTTCTGAACTTTGCTACGACTATAACCCGTCACTTCCATCATATATTGATCAATTCTTTTATCATTACTATTTTGAACGACCATTTGTTCCATGGTTCACGTCTCCTTTCCATATGAGAATAATTAAGCAAAAAACGGAGATGACAATACAAATATCCGCAAAATTAAAGATTGGATAATGATAATCAAAAAAAGTAAACTCTAAATAGTCAATCACATAACCATAGACGATACGATCATATAAGTTTCCTAAAATACCACCAAGTAAACATCCATATATTATACTTTCCGAACGATTTAATATGCGATTATGCAAAAAATAATAAAGAAAAAATAAAGAAGCCAGTGCAACTATAATGAGAAAAAAACGATTCCCGCTGAGCACACTCCAAGCTGCTCCATAATTTCTTACATAAGTAAGCTTGAAAAAATCACCGATGACAGAAACACTACGATCGAGAGGAATCGTAATCGCAATAATCTGTTTGATTATTTGATCCAACACCAGTATGAATATTCCTAATATTGTCACCTTTTTCATGCCATCACCTAAACAACATTATACCGAAGGTAAGAAAAAAACACAACTCAAAAAGTTGTGTTTTAGGTATCATAAATTCGATCATTTTATTGCTCGTTTTTTATAAAAGAATAATGAAATATATACTTGTATAATCAATATATTTATTAAATTTTATATACCAACACTGTTTGACAACTGTTGCCTTTTATTAATTTTATACAATTTCATTATTGATTTTTTCTTTAATAACAGCATAAGTCTTGTCGACTGCTCCTTTTTCACCTTCTATTGCCACAACAAACATTGTTTCAGGAGCATCATACTTGTCTATTTCAAAAGTAACATTTCCTTTTTTATAGACCATACGATTTCTAATTAAAGTTTTATCTTTAATATATCCTAACATATCAAGTATAGACTCAATTGCTTTTTCATTTTCTGGCGTTATTTCTAACGGAATAGTTTCTCTTGAAACCTTTAAAACGACATCTGCTTGATTATCATCTTTAAAGTCCAAAACTGTTTTTGTTTTTCCGTCTTTCGTTTTAGAAGTAATTCTAGCCATAGTTTTATTAACATTCCTATATAAGGTTCTATTTTGTACTGTTTCCTCTTCTTTCGTATACCCATTCTCATCACAGTACTGAATATATGGATCAATACTTTTTACTTTAAAACTATATTCATATTCTTTCATCTTTTCACAACCTTTCTTAATCTAGGATTGGGATACATAAACCTAGTCATTAGCTGATATTCAGGATAAGCTGATAAATAATTTTCAAGCCATAATTTTACTTTTATTACATCAAAATAGTTATCAATAAAAGCATGATGGAAAATATAATAAAAGATGATTTTCATCATCCCTTATCAATTTTTATTTTACTTTGCTTGTTCTAAAGCTGATTGTAAAGCACGATATAAAGCATCGATTTGAATCGTACATCCACTGACAGCATCCGTTTTTCCATCCTCATTCAAAGTAATACCGTCTAATCCTTGCTTTTCCACTACTGCTGCTTCTAATTTTTCGACTTGTTCATACCATTCTCCAGCAGCACTTGGATTTGCCATCATATTATAGTCATCACCCAATGCTTTTTTTGTTGTAACAACGCCGTCTTTCGTATAAGTTGCATCGAGATAAACAGATTTTAACACACCATTTTCATCAACATGAATAACCGCAATAGCAGTATTTGACCCACCGCCATAAGTATCTGCTACACTCGCATAATAGGTTCCTTCTTTGTAATCTCCTTTCGTTTCTGTAACCTTTTCACATCCCGTAAAAAATAACATACTCGATAATAAAACAACCAATAATATCTTCTTCATAATTTCCTCCTATTTTTATGCTTTTATTATACTATATTAAAAATTAATTTTCAATCTTTTTTCAAAGTAGTCAATAAAGTATTTACTCATATAACCAACGACAATACCAGTTGGAATCGAAAAAAGCAAAAGCCAAGGTAAGTAATAAATCATAAGTCCTTGTTTGATTAACAGAATCGCAACTAGAATTTGCCCAACACTATGAGCAATCGATCCTAAAACACTCGTTCCGATCACCGACAGCTTCGTATACTTTTTCGATAATGCCATCACAACAAAGCTCAAAAGCGCACCACCTAAACTCAAAAAGAAACGAATACTAAAAAGTCCAGTACTAATGAGTCCCATCAAAATAACTCTTAAAATCGATAAGAAAAAAGCATCTTTACTACTGAATGTGTAGAGGACAAATAACACGACGATATTGGCAAGGCCCAACTTTAGTCCAGGAATAATACCACTGAAAAAAGGAATCATATTTTCTAGTAATCCTAGAATAACCGATAAGGCGAGTAACATCGATAAACGGGTTAATTTTTTGATTTCCATATGTCACCTACTTTGCTACTGCATCTAATGAATCATTCGCTTCGATTGCTACCACGATCTTGTTAGGAAGGCAAACGATCGTTTCATAAGAGGAACTAATATATCCTTGCTTCGAACATAAATGAAGTGGACTATTCTCACTTGCTACTTTTACTTTACCATCCTTACTCTCGATCGTTACCATTCCATTGAACCCTTCTACTTGATATGTTTTCTCTTCTTTTTGTGTAAGATCAATTTCTAGTACAACTTGATCTTCATAGTAGACGACAGCCTTTTTGGGTCCGTCTTTTTCCGATAAATAGAAGAATGCCATCCCTAAAAGAGAGAGAATGATCAAGATGAAAATTAAAATTCCATCTTGTTTATTCATACTTTTTCACTCCTTCTGTCATGATGATTTCATCATCATTCGAATACCAAATCACTTCGACATTCGGATACCTTTCAATATATGCTTTCCCCTCTTCGATACTCATCAAAAAGAGTGTTGTCGATAATTGATCTGCTAAAGCACTGTCGTCCGTAATAATCGTCACACTTTTCATGTATTCACTCGGATAATTGGTATTCGGATCGATAATGTGATGATACTTATGACCTTCATATTCATAAAAACGTTCATAACCACCACTTGTTACCACGGCCTGATTCGTCACTTTTAATACTTTAAAAACACTACCATCGTTTGGATCTTCAATACCAACCTGATAATAATCCTTATTTTGCGGTGTTCCTACTACTACATTTCCTCCTGCATTGATGATATAACTCGTGATACCGACACTTTCAAAATATTCTTTTACTTTTTCTGTCGCATATCCTTTGGCAATCGCACCAAGATCGATATTCGGATGATTGTTAAGAACTTGATTTTCTCCTAACAATACCAAGCGATTCACACTATTACAACTTTCTAGTTCTTCATCCGTTGGAATTCCCTCTTTCCGTTCTCGATAATATTTCCATTTATCGATTACACATCCCATGTTGATGTCAAGTAACCCATTGCTTTCTTGATACGCCGTCTCACCATATGACAGTAATTCATATAACTTAGGATCGACGGTAATCACCTCTTCTTCACTCGTATTATGGATCAAATAATAAACATTTTGACCATATTCCGTATATCGATTGGCAAGTTCATGATAATCCTGATAGATCTTAGTTACTTCTTCTTTTATCTTTTTCACGTCATCTCTACTTTTCTTCGTATCAAATTTGATCTGAATATAAGTATCCATATAAAATAGATTGAGAGAATATTCCTGATAAGGTCTTCGTAACAAGAAATATCCTGCTCCCAGAAAAAGGATAAGAACGATTATCATTCCCATTATTTTTTTTATCTTCATCTATAACATCTACTTTCTTAACCATTATATCAAAAAAAGCAAAAAAAGACTATGGCTCTTTTTCTTGCAATAAAAAACGAATACTATTTCGTATTCGTCTCTTCCATACTCATAACTTCTTCATAAATTGCTTTCAATTCTTTTCCAATATTTTTGATATCTCTTTCTTCTGCTACTTTATAACCTTCTTCTACTAAGGAAGGAAGTGTTCCTTCTAAAATACCGGTAATTTTCTCTTTGAATTCTTCGTTATTTCTTCCTTTATAAACGTTGATACCATCTTGAAACCAACCTTCATAAATCGGAATATCACGGATTAAAACTGGTATTTTAGAAGCAAGTGCTTCTAAAAGAACGATTCCCTCCGTCTCTTCATGTGTGGGAAAGAAAAATAGATCAGCACCCGAATAGGCTCCTCTTAAAATCTCTCTTGGCACATAGCCTGGAAAATGAAGATTTGGTAATTTTGTCTCCACTGCTTCTCTAATTTTAAGGGGAATTAATTTAGGATCCAAATATCCAAACCAAATAAACTGATATTGAGGTAATTCTTTTGCAAGTTCGACAAAATCTAAAATTCCTTTTCGTTCGATATAAAGTCCTACTGACATTACGACCTTATCCGAATCACGAAAATGAAATTCTTCTCGGAACTTACGACCTAATTCCGGATCTTTTTTAAAGAAATCTAATTCAATTCCATTTGATACCGCAATGATCTTTTTTCCTAGATCGTAATTTTCTAATAATCTTTTCGAATAGGGAGTTGGAGTAATCACCAAATCCGCGCTCGAATAACACTTCTTGAGCCACAATTTAAAAGCTGGTGCGACTTGATTGGAAAATAAAAAGGAATTACGAAAATCTTCTTCTGTCGAATGGGCATGAAAAATTACTTTTTTACCCATTTTCTTTGCTTTTTTCCCCATCAAATACGACTCCGGAAAAATCGTATTAATATGAATGATATCATAATCATCATTAGGATCAGTTGTATAAGGTACTCCTACGAGATCGAGTGCCTTTTTCTGATGAACAATTGCTCTACCAACGCCACTTTTCTCTACTTGTTCCATCTTATCCGTATGTAGCAACACTTTCATATTATCACCTAAAAACCATTATAGCATACTTCTAATAAAAATACTACGATTCTATTCTTACAGTTTTGTCATAAAATCAAAAACTTGTTTTGACAAGAATTACATCTTCTCCAATCTTTTCGATTTGATCCCATTTTATTTCGACTTCATCTTTACTTGTAAACATCGAAATAAAGAACTTGGTCTTTTCTACGATGAGACCATTCATCTTACCACTCATGTCGATGTTGACATCGATGATATTACCAATTTTTTTGCCATCGTTCATATTGATCACATCTTTGTTTTGAAGATCGGATAAACGCATATTACCACCTATTCCATTTTATGAAAAAAGAAAAGTATTTATACTTTTCTTAACCTTTCTATTCCATCAACCTCTTAACATTTTCTAAACCGCTTTTTTCTAACCTGGAAATTTGTGCTTGGCTAATTCCAATTTCTTCTGCTAGTTCCATCTGGGTCTTTCCCACGATATAGCGTTCCATCAAAATGTAACGTTCTTTTTCTTTTAATCCTTCTAAAGCAGCTTTTAAAGAAATACGAGTATCGATCACTTCTGATCGATTACTTTTATCCTCCAGTTGATCAGCTAGATAGATGGTATCGCCACCATCGTTATAAATGGGTTCGAACATACTGATCGTATCACGCATCGAATCAAGCGCATTTTGAATTTCATAAACAGGTAAATTCAATTCTTTCGAAACCTCTTCTAAAGTAGCTTCCCTGCCATGAAGAGAGGTCAATTCTTCTTTTGTACGTAGAGCTTTATATGCCAGATCTTTAATACTTCTAGCAATTCGGATACTATTATTATCGCGCAAAAAGCGTTTTAATTCTCCTACGATCATAGGGACTGCATACGTACTGAACTTCACTTCATGAGACAAATCAAAATTATCAATGGCCTTTATTAGCCCAATACAGCCTACTTGGAACAGATCATCCATGTTATCCGTACGATTACTAAATCGCTTTAAAATGCTGAGGACAAGCTTTAAATTTCCATTTACGAGATCATCTTTCGCAAAGGGATCTCCAGCTTGCATCTTCTTGAACAATTCCATCTGTTCTTCACTACTTAATACTTTAATATTCGCAGTATTCACGCCACATATTTCGACTTTGTGACGTGCCATAAAAAACTCCTTTCATACTTTTTATGGTACAAAAGGAGTTTTTTTATACAAAAATAAATTATTCAGTGCGAAGTGCGACGACTGGATCTTTCTTCGATGCGATTTTAGCTGGTATATATCCTCCAATTAACGTAAGAGAAATACTAATGAGTGCTAAAATAAGAGCATGAATAGGATTTAACTGTGCAACATTGGGTAAATCCGTCAAAGACTCCAATAACATATTCATTGGGAATGTGAGTAACCAAGCAATACCGATTCCCAATATACCAGAACAAAGTCCGATAATAAAGGTTTCCGCATTGAAGACACGTGTAATATCTTTTTTACGAGCACCTAGGGCACGTAATACCCCAATTTCTTTCGTACGCTCTAAAACCGAAATATAAGTAATAATACCAATCATGATGCTCGATACCACTAACGAAATGGCACTAAAAGCAATTAATACATAGGTAATCGCATCCATGATACTACTCGATAAAGATGATACTGTAGCAGCTAAATCCGTATAGATAATCTGATCTTCTGACTCTTTATTTTCATTATATCCATCAAGATAATCTAAAATCTGTTCTTTACTATCAAAATCAACTGGATAAATACTGATCATGTATGGAAGAGTATCCGCACCTAGATAAGCAAGCAATTGCTGTTTCGTCTTCTCTCCTTCTTCCGTAGAAAGATCAAGTTGTTCTCCTGTTAGAACATTATAATTTGCTTCTTGTTGCTTCTCTACAATTGCTGAATTTTGATTCTGTTCGATGATGTAAGAAACTAATTCTTCCGTATAACCAATCGTACTACCACTAGTCGTCAGTTTATTATCCTCTTTACCACGAATAATACCAGTGATCGTAAGTGTGATGGTATTTTCACTTTCATACATTGCTTGATAGTCATTATTTAACGTAAAATAATCTCCTAAATTACGATAATAATCATCATTTAAGACAAGTTTTAACTCTAATCCAAGCAATTCATCAAAAGAAATTTCTTCTTTGCTAGTATCGATACCAAGTAATTTTAACAGATTCGTATCGACACGATTTTTACTATCTACCAGCAATACTAAATCGGTCATATCCGTAGGAAAACTTCCAGCTAAGACATCGTAATTCTTTTCTAAATAAGTTGGCATGTTATTATCCACTTCGATTGGAAGAGAAGCAAAATAAGAAGTACCAGACGAATTTGAAGTCATAACTGGCTTAATTTCCCCATCTACTTTGTTTAACAAATTTAAACCGGTAACATGAGTATAAGCAATTCCCGTGATTAAATTTTTATCGATTTCATTTACGTAATCAACATAATCTGATGTAATTTTATTGGTATGAAGCATCGCATTAGCCAAAGTATCATACGGATATACTTTGTTTTCAGAAGGGTAATCCTCCCTCGTATTCATTGCTTCATCACGAATTTCCATCATTGTACTAGCATCTAGTTCCGTAGCCTGTTCTGTGATCATAACTGGAAAACTAGACAATGTTTCTGTTTCAAATTTATCAATTTGAATATCGAAACCATTCGAAAGTGACAAAATTAAAGCGATACCAATGATACCAATACTACTTGCAAAAGCAGTGAGTAACGTTCTTCCTTTTTTGGTTTGAATATTATTGAACGATAACTTTAAAGCAGTTAAAAAACTCATAGCGGTTTTACGAATATTGTAACTTTTTTGATCGCTCATATCATCGACCGGGTCACTATCACTCATAATTTCCCCATCACGCATACGAACGACACGAGAAGCATACGTTTCCGCTAGTTCATTATTATGGGTCACCATGATTACTAATTTATCTTTCGCAATTTCTTTGATGAGTTCCATAATTTGAACACTTGTAGCAGAATCCAAAGCTCCGGTTGGCTCATCAGCCAAAATAATTTCTGGATCGTTGGCAAGTGCTCTTGCAATCGCCACTCTCTGCATCTGTCCACCAGAAAGCTGATTTGGCTTTTTATGGGCATGATCCTTTAATCCCACTTTATCTAGCACTTCTAGTGCTTTTCTACGACGTTCCTTCTTACTCACTCCAGATAATGTCATTCCCATCTCGACATTGTCTAGAACACTAATATGACTAATTAAATTATAACTTTGAAAGATAAAACCAACGCAATTGTTACGATAGCTATCCCAATCGCGATCCTTGAAATTTTTCGTCGATTTTTGATTGATAATCAAATCCCCACTCGTATAACGATCTAATCCACCAATAATATTTAATAATGTCGTCTTTCCACTACCACTTGGTCCTAAAACGGCAACAAATTCACTTTTGCGAAATTTTAAGCTAAAATCTTTTAATGCATGTTGACTAAATTCACCAGTCACATAAGTCTTTTTTATATATTTTAACTCTAACATGGCATGTCCCTTTCTATTTTTAAATCAATTTCATTATACGCAAAATAACTATCCCTGTAAAGCAAAAGAAAAGGAAATCATTTCATTTACATAATTTCCCACTTTTGTTCCTTATTTTTTAATCAATGCAACACTTCCGGTAATCAGTAAATCTTGAATTCCCAATGTTTCTTTTATTTCTTCTCGTTCGGCTCGAAAACTTGCCATATTGGTAATTTCTAATTCTACATATTCCGTATCATAGGTACTTAACTTTTCTTTTAAATCTTCTATTCCTGTATAACGATACACACGATTTTCTAAAGAATAATATAAGTATTTCGTTCCATTCGGTTTAGGAATCATCTTACTTTCTTCGATGTTATAATCTTCATCATGATCGAATAAAAAGCCATTATATAAAACACCATCCGGCATAAAGTTTTTGATCGTCTCTCCACTTCCGGCTGTCGCATCAAAGTGATAAAAATCGCCACCGATCGAAACGATATTCCATTCGTGCAAAGTGTTTCCGATCGAACCTGGTACAATCGTCGAAGTAAGGCCTACTCTTTGAAATAAAAGTTGGCTTGCTCTAGCAAATCCTGCACAAACAGGAAAACTACTTTCTGAAAAAGCACTAATTGCACTTTGTGATCTAATGTCATCTTTATTTCCATAATGATTATTCTTTAATAGATATTCATAAATGTACTTTGCTTTTTCATACTCAGAAAATGACTTAGTCGCTTCTTTTACACGTTCTAATTCTGTTTCAATCAAATTCTTATCCTCTTCATAGGCTTCTTTACTGCTAGCGTAACGAATCCAAACATTCACTTCTTTGGTTGTCTCATTCACTTGATAACTGATCGTTCCGTATTGAAAGAGTTCAGGGTGATCCATAATGAAGGCATGATTAATCTTTTTCAATGATTGGGTAGCTTGATATTTTGATTGATATCCATAATCGGAATAAAGATAAGAGAAGCCTTCTTCGAAATGATCAACGCTATTTAAAAGCATTTCATAAATTTTCTTTTCCTTCTTATTCAACAAATATTCATAATTTCTGCCATCGGATATATAAAGATCATTGATATTATGGATGGAATTAGGATCGCGTACTAATTCAGATACTGGCACCAGATCAAATGATTGATTGTGCCAATTGGCATAAGCTTGATAACCTGCAAATAACAAGACCAAAACAAAAATGCAAAGTAAGAAAAAATGTTTGTGAAAAAAATGCCATAACTCCTGTTTTAATGAAGGTTTTTCCGTCGCTTCCATATCCATAAGTTCACTACTATATCCACATCTTGGACACATTTTCGCATCCACTGGCATTTCAACTTGACAATTCGGACATCTTTTTTTCTCCATAAGCACACCTCACTACTATTATTAGTATAACTTGTTTATGTTAAGAAAGCAACGGCAAAAAGAAAAAAACACCGAAGTGTTTATTTGATTTCTGTTCCTCCAAAAAATGAATTGCAAGTGACATAAATTGTCTTTTTACTTTCTTCTTGGTTTTCATATTTATTTTCGTTTCCACCAAAAACAGCAAACGAATGAAAGACGACATGATAACCTTCTGGAAGCAATAGATTACTACCTCCAAAAAAAGCATTTACTTTGATATAAACTCCTTTTTCTTTAATTTCTACATCGCGAAAGTCAAGATCGACGCCTCCAAAGAAGGAAGAAATAATAGCTCCTTTAAAGTTTTTACTAGTAACCCGTTCTTTCACTTCCGTAAAGATAGCTTGATATTCGACTCTTCCCTCTGAATCGTAATAAACAGGCAACTTTTTCTTACGATTGATCGCGCGATCGACAATCACCATGACTCCTACTAAAATTAATAAGATAGGAAAGAATAAGTTACGAATATCGACCGAGAATATATTGGCATTTTTTACGAAAAAGAAAAGACCTATATAAAAGAGAACAACCATTACAACGTTAAAAACTTTATTTTTAAACATTTGATAGACACTGATTACCATCAATACCAAAGGCCAAACCAATCCAAAATCAATGTTAAATGCAGGATATAAAGTATCTATTAAAAGAAGAATACCCAATCCTAAAATTACAATTCCAAACACCATATTATCACTCCTATTATCATTATATCACAACATAATAAAAAGAAGAAATTTTCTTCTTTATTCGCGGACGATATTCTTTAATTTTCGAATCACTTTCTTTTCGATTCTAGAGATATATGATTGACTAATGTTTAAAAGATCGGCCACTTCTTTCTGTGTCATTTCTTCATTATTATAAAGTCCGTAACGCAAGATCATAATTTGTTTGTCACGACCACTCAACTTGTCAATTTCACGATATAAAAGATACTTTTCTGTTTCTTCTTCTAACCCTTTTGTGACGATATCGGGGTCTGTTCCTAAAATATCTTCTAAGCGTAGTTCATTTCCTTCCGCATCATAACTTAAACTATCTTCGAAACTAACTTCTCCTCTTCTTTTTTTATTTTTTCTTAAAAACATCAGAATTTCATTATCGATACATCGAGAGGCATAAGTCGCTAATTTGATATTTTTTCCTAATTTATAAGTATTGATACCTTTGATTAAACCAATCGTTCCAATACTGACTAAATCTTCTAAATCAATTCCTGTATTTTCATACTTCTTTGACAAAAAAACAACTAATCGCAAATTGTGCTCAATAAGTTTACCTCGCGCACTCATATCCCCTTCCATACTTCGTTCGACATAATAGGTTTCTTCTTCTTTCGAAAGTGGTTCTGGTAATTTATCGGCACTTCCTACATAAAAGCATGGATTACTAATATGAAATAAACGAACAATAAACTGCATCATTTTTCTAAACATAATTCCCCTCCAATATTTTCTCTTGTAATATACAATCTACTCCATCAATTGCTATTTTGTCTTTCAAAATTCCTACTAATACATGTTTTCGAATCCCAATTCCTTTGATCTCTAGGTGATCGATCTTCATACAAGGCAACATGGCAAATCCACTTGCGGTTTGATACGGAACTAAGATAGGATTTTTAAGATGTCGTTCTAGTTTTCGACTATGAATTAAAAGAATTGGTTTTCCGGTATAAGGATCTTTTAGACGATTTCCTGTATCTAGAAATCCTCTTAATTCATAAGTACGATGATCGATCGATAGTTTCACTTGATAATAATGAGCATATTGATTTTTTAAAGCAATACCTTGTCTTATATAAATATATAAAATAAGTGGCGAAAATATGATTAAAACAATCATGTTGATGCTAAGTCCATTATGATAAAACACTAGTCCTTCTTGTTTATAGGAGAATGTCACATTCAAAAAATATAAAATTCCTCCTAATACAATACTAGTCATATATAAGAATAGAAGATTTTTTCCGGTATACCGGATATCTCGATAACCGAAACTCACTAGCAACATGATCAGACTCATTCCTAACTTAAAGAAAAATAATGTAAACGAATTCATCGGTAGAAATAAAAGAAAAATCGATACTCCACCAACGATACCGCCTAACACTAATCTTCTTAACTTCACACCCCTTCTAAGAAGGAAAGAAACGGATAAAAGCAGTAAAAAATCAAAGGCGAAATTCAAAAAAAATAGCACATCTATATATACTTTCATATCATCACCTAATTCTAGTATAAAAAAACGACACCGTTAATTGTGTCGTTTTATTGTTCACTAATTAAAATCCTCTTTTTCTTAAGAAGGAAGGAATATCGATTTCTGATTTACCAGAATCGGAATCATCATTAGAAGAGTCTTCGATATCTTTGCGTATTTCTTCTCTTCTCGTATAAGAATGATAAAGTGGTTCTGATGTTTCTTCAAATCCTGTTGCAATAACAGTAACGATAATTTCATCATTTAAGTTTTCATTGATGACAGCTCCAAAGATCGTATTGATATCCGTATTAGCAGAAGAACGAATGACCTCGGCAGCTTCTTCGACCTCGAAGAGCGTCAAATTAGCACCACCTGTTACATTGATAATAGCATCCGTTGCACCACTGATTGATGTTTCCAAGAGTGGACTTGATACGGCTTCACGAGCTGCATCAGCAGCACGATTTTCTCCTACTCCCATTCCAATTCCAATCAAAGCATTGCCACGTTTCTCCATAACCGCTTTGACATCGGCAAAATCCAAATTGATAAGTCCAGCAACGGCAATCAAATCGGAAATAGATTGAACACCACGTCTTAAGACATTGTCAACTTCTTTAAATGATTCTAGTAATGGTGTTGTTTTATCGATAATCTCACGCAAACGGTCATTTGGAATCACGATTAATGTATCGACATGTTTTTTCAGTTCTTCTAGCCCTGCTAAGGCATTTTCCATTCTCTTTTTTCCTTCAAACGAGAAAGGCTTTGTTACAATACCAACGGTGAGTGCACCCAATTGTTGAGCAATATCAGCAATAACAGGAGCTGCACCAGTACCGGTACCTCCCCCCATACCACAAGTAACAAACACCATATCAGCGCCTTGCAATGCCGCCTCAATTTCATTTTTTGTCTCTAATGCAGCTTCTTTCCCTACATTCGGGTTCGCACCTGCTCCAAGTCCATTGGTAAGTTCTGTCCCGAGTTGAATTTTAACAGGAGCTTTCGAATTATTAAGTACTTGCAAATCGGTGTTTGCAACAATAAAGTCGACTCCTTGCACTCCTGATTCAATCATACGATTAACGGCATTGTTTCCTCCTCCGCCAACACCAATAACCTTTATCTTCGCTAATTGATCCATTTCTAATCCAAACATAAATTTCCTCCTTATTCGCTGAAAAAGTATCCAAATACTTTACCTAACATTGATTCGTTTGAAATGTTGATAAAACTTTTATGTACAGAAGATAATTCTTCCTCTTCACTTTTTGTAACCATCGTATATTCTTTTCCTTTCAATTTCAATTTGTTGATAAAATATACGATATTTCCTACGGCAGAAGAATAACGGTTATTACGTATTCCTACCAATTTCACATTGCCGATGATGACATTTTTTCCAAAAATATCTTCGGCGATATATTTAAAGTTTGCCATATTACTCGTTCCACCCGTAATCATTACGTAATCGATCTTACGATTGGATAAAATACTAATTTCTTTTTTGGCAAGCGTTAGAATTTCTTCTAAACGTGACATAGCGATCTCAGATGCTTCAAACTGATTTATCTTGATCGTTTCTCCATAAGAAGTTGTCACTTCATAAATATCGTTTACTTGCGCATACATCTTGTGTGCAAGAGCGAACTTTTCTTTCACTTTCATCGCGTCATCTAATCCGATTTTATAAATATAGGCCAAATCGTTATCGATATTCTTTCCTCCCATTTGTAAAATGGAATTTTTTACGATGATTCCTTTATTATAAAGAGAAACAGACGTCGTCTCGGCACCAATATTGATAATTGCTCCAATTTTCTCATCCAATTCCTTATTACGGAAAGCATACATGTCACCAATTCCACCAATGGAAATATCTACAACTTCGACTCCTAAGTTTTCGATCAAACCAATAACCGAATAAATATTTTTCTTTGGTGTCGTCACCATGATAGCTCGTGTACTGAGCTTGGATCCAACTAGTCCCTTGGGATCTTTAATACCATCTTTTTCATCCAGCTTAAAATCGATCGGTAAGATCGTTACCATCTCTTTATTTGGCGTCAATTTCGGTTGCATGGCAATTTGAAACAATTTAATAATGTCAGCTCCCGTGACAACACCATTTCGTGGATCATCTTCTCCCACGATATCAATTTCTCCTTTGATCATCGTAAAATCCGCAAAATAACTAGGTACCGAAGCAATGACCTTTCGAATACGAATTCCCAACATCGATTCGACTTCCGAAAGGGCTTTTTTCAGTGCTAGAGATGCTTCATTCACATCGACGATGAGTCCCTTTTTTATTCCTCTTGATTTAATAGAAGATGTAGCTAATAAATTGAGTTTATTTTTATAGAGTTCGCAAGTGACCACTTTAATCGTATCGGAACCAATATCAACGCTAGTATAAATATGCTTCACACGACCATCTCCTATAATCTACCCATAATTATACTATAGATTTCAGAAAAAGTAAAAGGAAAAAAGAAAAAAGTTCACAAAACTTGAACTTTTCAAACGACAAAATCTTTTATTTTTCTAATACTTCAAAGGAATTACCAGCATTTAAATACAAAATTCCTTTTTGTCCTGGAAATTCTCGAATGATGTTGATGTAACTATTGATCGCATCGAACCTAGAAAGCGTTAAATAGACATAATTACCATCACGCATCGAAAGTAAGAAGCGGCCATCATCGACTTCATCCGGATCGTACTTAATTTCAGAAATACGTTCTAAAACATCTAAATCCACTTCTTGCATTGCCTTTAAAAAGGACTCATACTGAGTATCTGGGACATAATTGATCAAAATAGGTGCGGAGTACTGTATCGTTGACTCCGTTCCATCTAACAAAACAGTTCGATTCATACTATTGTAATAAAATAGTGGAACATTTTCCGTAATCGTAATCGAAACACTTCTTCCCCATTTTTTGACTTTTGCCTCTTTAATCAATTCTTCTTTTTCCAGATTCTTTTCGATCAAAGAAGGCATTACGGTAATATTAGCTGGGTAATTAGCAAGTCCCGCTAGTTCTAAAATGGTCTGATCTTTATAATAAGTATTACCATATACATATAGATTTGTAATAGGAGCATTACACACGAGAAAAAGAGAAAAACCAAAGATCATGAAAATAACGAGCGCAACTAGGACGCGACGATAACGAATTTTAACTTTTTTCTTTTGAACTGGTTTCTTTACCTTGGCTTTTTGGGCCGTTTTCTTAGGTTGCTTCTTCACTGGTGTTTTCTTAACTTGTTTCTTTACCGTCTTTGATTTTGGAATGGTTCCCTTTTTCTTTTTTTTAACATTTTTATCATACCGATTCATACGGGTACGTTCTGCCATGCTATCACCTATTCTACTATTTCTTGTTCTACCTTTAATTCAATTCCTTTTTCTTTTTTTACAGTAACCTGAATTTCTTTTATAAGTGTACAAATATCTTTCGCGGTCGCATTACCAGTGTTGATAATAAAATTGGCATGTTTTTCACTCACCATCGCGCCACCCACTTTTTTTCCTTTATAGCCGACCTCTTCAATCAACTTACCAGCAAAATTTCCTTCGGGATTACGAAAAACACTTCCCGCTGATGGATATTCCAAAGGCTGAGAAGCCATTCTTCTCATCTTACGATCTTGAATAATATCCATAATTTCTTCTTTATTTCCCGGTTTCAACAACAAAGTTGCTTCTAGGCAAATATAATCTGGGTGTTCTTTTAAATAAGAGGTTCGATAATGAAAGTCAAGTTCATGATTATAAAGTCTTTTGATCTTTAAATCAGGAGTCAAAACTTTCACCGAATCGACAATATATCCCATATCACTATTGTAAGCTCCAGCATTCATAAATACGGAACCTCCGATACTTCCTGGAATTCCGGCGGCAAATTCCAAACCACTATATCCAAGACGAGATACTTTGAGAGCTAAACGTTGAAGAGAATAACCTGCTCCCACAATCACACGGTTCTGTTCCATATAAAAAGTATCAAATTCATCTAAATGAATCAAAATGCCATCATAAGGTTCATCTTTAAAAATCACATTCGAACCATTTCCTAATACCTTATATTTTACACGATACTTCCTCAGTATGTTGACGAGACGAATCAATTCTTTTTCATTATATGGACTCACGATCGTCGCAAGTCCACCTACTTTGTAAGTCGTATATTTTTTTAATGACTGATTCATATGCACAGTTCCACAGTTCGATCTTTTTATTTCCTCTATTACTTTTGTCAACATTATTTTAAATTCACCATTTCTTTTAAGATATTATAAATTTTTTCCGCACTATTTGGAACACTTAATTCCGTAAGATTTCGTTTCATCTCACTCACTTTTTTCGAATCGTGAAATAGGCTATCGATATTGCGAACAATAATATCCCCTTTCAAATCCTTTTCCTCAATCAAAATGGCGGCATTCTTTTCTACCAGATCCATCGCATTTTTAAATTGATGATTATTGGGAACATATGGGCTTGGTATTAAAATCGATGGGATTTTTAAGGCAATGATTTCACTTAATGTCGATGCACCAGCACGAGATACCATGACATCTGTCACTTTCATGACTCCAGAAAGTCCATCAATATAAGGAACTAATTTTACATTTTTAGGAAATTTCTTTTTCTTCATCTCTTCCCATGATTCTTTTCCAGTCACGTAAAGAATTTCATAATCTTTTCCATTAAATAATGACATCGTACGTTCTAGTCTTTCATTTACTTTCGTAGAACCCAATGACCCCATAACCAATAACACAAGTTTTTTATTAGGACTTAGTCCTAATGTTTCCTTATCGACGGGTTTGGCCTTTAAAGCGTTTTCACTACATGGATTCCCTGTAAATATCGTTTTATACTCTGGAAATTCTTTCATCGACGACTTAAATGATACACCGATTTTCGTTACAAATTTACTTAGAAATAAATTCGATACTCCAGGAACACTATTTTGTTCATGAATAAATGTTTTAATTCCACATTTATGAGCTGCATATAAAACTGGACCTGTCACATAGCCTCCAACCCCAATTACGACATCCGGTTTAAATTGTTTGATCATTTTTTTACACTTCGAATATCCATTCCAAAAGCATTTTAAGGTTTTGAAGTTCTTCCATATTTGTTTTCGATAAAAGCCATAAATTTCAATCGTCTCAAAAGGAATTCCATACTTTGGGACAATTTCTTTTTCCATGCGGTTGTGTGTTCCAATATATAAGAATTCACTATCCGGTTCACGTTCTTTGATTTTATTGATAATTGCTAAAGCAGGATAAATATGTCCGCCCGTTCCACCTGCACTTATGATCACTCTCATATTTTCACATCCTATCAGTATTATATCATAATTATATTCATAAGAAAAAGAAAACAAAACGTTTTCTTCTCAATTTATCAAAATAGTGAAATTCTTTATAGAAACCCCTAATTTACATAGCAGCTTTATAAATAGCTATCATATCTTCTTTTGTTACTTCTCTCGGATTACCTGGTGTACAAGCATCTTTCAATGCTTTTTCAGCAAGCATTGGAATATCTTCTTCTTTTACGCCTACATCTTTCAAAGTCTGATTGATTCCTACTGATACGGATAATAATTTTAAACGCGAAACGAAGGTATCGATCACTTCTTCTTTACTCATACGTCGAGCATCAATTCCTAAAGAATTTAGAATGCGACGAAAACGCTCATAACAAACCTCTCCATTAAAACGCATAACATGTGGTAATAAAATAGCATTCGCAAGACCATGAGGTGTATCATAAACAGCGCCTAATTGATGAGCAAGAGAATGAACAATTCCAAGACCTACATTAGAAAAACCCATACCAGCTACATATTGAGCAAGTCCCATATTTTCGATGGCAGCTGTACTTCTTTCGTTAATTGCTTTGGGAAGTGATGCGAAAATAAGTTGAATCGCACGTAGATGAAACATATCAGACAACTCCCAAGCTCCTTTTGTGATATAACCTTCTATAGCATGAGTAAGAGCATCCATACCTGTAGCAGCAGCTAAACTTGTTGGCATTGACTCCATCAATTCAGAATCGATAATCGCTAATACTGGAATATCATGAGGATCAACACAAACCATCTTCGTTTGTGTTTCCGGATCCGTAATCACATAATTAATGGTTACTTCTGCAGCTGTTCCTGCCGTAGTGGGAAGAGCGATAATTGGCATTCCCTTCTTTTTCGTATTTGCAGTGCCACTCAATGATACGATATCACTAAATTCGGGATTGTTCATAACGATAGAAATCCCCTTGGCTGTATCGATAACAGAACCGCCACCAATCGCCACGATCACATCTGCCATCGCACTCTTACATTTCATAACTCCATCTTGAACATTTTGAACAGTAGGATTAGCCTTTACATCGCTAAAGACTTCATAATTAATCCTATTTTTTCCTAATACGTCTAACACTTTATGAATAAGTCCTACCTCAACGATATTTTTATCGGTTACCACCAATACTTTTTCGTAACCTCGAGCAATAATTTCTGATCCTAGCATTTCTCTAGAACCTCTTCCAAAATAAGACATTTCGTTTAATACAAATCGATTGACTGCCATACTAACCTCTCCTTTATTATAGAATTATTATCTCATGAAGAAATGTAATTTTCAAGAACATACTATCAAAAACGTCAAAGAATTGTCGTCATTACACACGATTCACTTAAAATGTATCTTCTGTTAAGGCATCTATGATATTTTCTTGCTTCATTTGCTTCGTTGCATAATGCATCGTTACCAATGTTAGAAGAAAAATTCCTAAAAATCCGATTAAGAATGTCTGATACGGATAATGTAAGTGAATCAATTTAGAATCACGAAAGGGATTATACATTTCTTTGATCCACCAGTTGATGATTAAAATAAAGAAATTCGATATTACAAACCCATATAAGAATGATTTCATTCCAAAAAAGAAACTTTCTAAAGAGAGCATTTTATTAAATCCTTTCTTCGTAAGCCCAATACTACGGAGCATTGCAAATTCTTTTCGACGTAATAAAATGCCTGTATAAACCGTCGTAAAAACACTCGTCAATGCAACTAAAGTTAAAAGTCCAATCAGACCATAAACAACAATTTCAATTAGTAAAATCGTTCTTTTCATCATTTCTATTTGGAGAGCATAATTTTCGACGAAAGCATTGCTTGGTTCATATTGACGGAAAATGCGATTTATCTCCTCCTCGATCGTAAACGGATCTTTCGCAACAATAACAGCAGAACGTACGCTCATATTTTTCTCGTAGAGGTTTTGAATTTCTTCTAATGTATTTTCATCGACCACGATCGTAAGTGCGGTAGTAGACGGCAACAGGCCTAAACTGTCTGGCACCATTTCCAGATTATCTAATGTTTTATAGCAATCTCTTTCATTATTTTCTCCACGTGTACAAAGTAAAATGGATTGTGGCACCTCAGTAAACGGACTTATCTCTATCTTGGCATCTGCCTCATCCACAACTTTATTGATAATAAAAGGTCTTCCTCTTTCAATATGATAATAATCGAGATATTCTTGATAACTTTTGGAATCCAAAGTGATCAAATTGGCAAACGATGCTACATTCTTTTTTTCGTCACCGTCGATCGCACCAATATAATTTGTTTTTCCGCTATATATAACAGCTTTATCGATTGAAGAAAGATTTAAAATTTCCGTTTCGATCGCCCTCACTTTATCCGGATCCGAATCACCGAAGGATAAATTGACATTCATCTCTGGTAAATTCATTCCTAAATAAGTGGTTTCTTCTATAAAAGCAAAAAAGATATTTCCCACAACTAATAAAATAATACTAAGTGAAATGGCAATTGTCGTAACACGATACTTCTTTTTGTTACGTCTTAAATTTTTAAAAGCGATGTCTCCCTCAATACCAAACAGTCTTTTTATGATCCCAAAATGGAACCACCTACGTTTTCTTTTGACATCATCCTTACTACGAATCGCATCAATCGGGCTTATTTTACCTGCCCTCATAGCGGGAAGCCAAGCAGAAAGAATGATAATTCCAACAATATAAAGTAATGAAATATAATAATAAGATGGATAGAGAGCTAGTTTGAAAGTAGTACTAAAAACAGGTGCCCCAATCATATTAAACAACTTAATCACAATCATACCCATCAAAATAGTCAACAAAATTCCTAATATCATACCAGGTATTCCTGTCACCAAAGCTTCGAAGAAAACCGAGCGAATAATTTGCCCTGGTGTAGCTCCCACACTTGCAAAAATACCATATAATTTCTTACGTTCTGTTACCGATATGGCAAAAGCATTATAAATCACTAAAATACAAGCGACAGCAAGAATGGTAAGAAGAAAAAGATAAACACCCATTCGCATATCATCTGGCGAAGAATAATAGCCTTCTCCATAAACATTCAAAAGATGAATATTGGGAGTGACACCTTCGTATTCGGAACCACCCCAACCATGAGTAGGAACAATTCCCAAATCGGTCGCAATCACTCCTAGTTGTTCCAAAGCATGGGAAACACTCTTTAACGTCACAAAATAATAATTGACATCGGTTAAAGTGTTATCTCCTTTCGTTATCATTACATTTTCACCTAAATATGACTCGTAATACTGTGGTTCTGAAACACCTACGACCGTATAGGTTTGATCTTGCAAATCAATGGTATCTCCCGTTTCAAGATTTAAAGTAGAATAGGAAGTGAAACTAGAGGGAATGACAATTTCCCCTTCGTTTTGTGGAAGACGTCCATATTTTAACGGGATATTTTCTAACATATCCTCATTCATGGTAAAAAGACGCAAAGAATAAGTTTGATCAGAGATATTTAACCATGTTTCCGTGAGGAGTGAAATCGTTTCTATCGAAGCAATTTTTTCTTCTTTTTTTAATATATTCCATGCTTCCTTATCATTTTCTACAACGATATGAAAAGTTCCATACTTTGCCATCGTTTCTTGCTCATCATTTTTTTGATAAGAACTAATAAAAAGCGCCATCGATAAAATCAATAAGGTCGACAAAGCAATTCCTAGAATCGTTGCCAACATTCGTTTCTTATTGTGTTGTAAATAACGAATTGTAACTGTATTTAAGGGATTCATGCACTCACCTTGGAATCATCTATGATTCTTCCATCTTCGATCGTAATAATACGACTTGCCGTAAGTGCTAATTCGTGGTCATGAGTAATCATAATAATGGTTTGATGATACTTTTCATTTGACAACTTTAGTAATTCCATAATTTCCCGACTCGCTTTACTATCTAAGTTCCCAGTTGGCTCATCAGCAAGAAGCAAACTTGGACGATTCATAAGAGCTCTCCCAATACTCACTCTTTGTTGTTGACCGCCAGATAACTCATTCGGAAGATGATCTACTCTGTTTTCCAAACCTAAGGTTGTAATTAATTCTTGCAAATATGCTTGATCAATTTTCTTTTTATCCAACTCAATGGGAAGTGTCATATTTTCTTTGACATTTAAAATTGGTATCAAATTATAAAATTGATAGACCAATCCAACTTCTCTTCTTCTGAAGACAGCAAGATCACGTTCATTTAACTGATAAACATCTTTCCCCTTTACATATACTTTCCCACTTGTCGGACGATCAACTCCACCTAAAATATGCAAAAGGGTACTCTTTCCAGAGCCACTTGCTCCTACGATTGCCACAAATTCTCCATCTTCAACAGAAAAACTAACATCATCTAATGCTTTTACTAATGCCTCTCCCTTTCCATAGTTTTTACACAGATGTTCGACTTTCAAAATCTCCATACTATACTCTCCTACTTTATATAAACATCATAGCAAAAAAAATAAAAAGATACAATCAGAAACAAATAGAGAATCGAATTCCTTTATTTTCATATGTTTTTTATCGTTGATTTAGTAATATATTCATCTCCAAAACTTTCCTAAAAAACAATCATCTTAACTTTGTATCATTTTGACTAAGTAACGGAATATAAACATCTTTTGATTTATTATAAATTTCAATACTAAAAAATTATTTTGATATAAATAAACATAAAAATGCGACTTTTTGCCGCATTTTTTTACTCTTCCATAATATTTTTTAAGCAACTTTTTCGAGCCACATCGTACAATTCCAGCTTACACTATGGGTCGTATTACTAAAGACAATTCCAGTAGCTGTTCTCAGGTTCTCCATATTAGTAAGACGAAGTAAATTTAGATCTCCACTGATACTTCCAACTCCTGCACTGTAACTTGTCATTGGGGTTAAGGTTTCAAATGTACCACTGACAGCTGTATTTGTTCCAACTAAACGATATGTTACATTACCAGCACTATTACTAGACCAACCTAAGTTGACATTCACTTGTAATACAAGAGGAATATACTTCGTATTATCATAAGAAACAGTTCCACTTCCACCAGAAATTGCAGATAAAGTTCCGGTTTTAATTTCCCATCCTTCTGGGATAAATCCATTCGTAGAAGACATGGTTCCTACTTCTTCCGCACCAATATTCGCATTCCAGAACGTGACACCTTGTTTCACATCACTAGCCGTCGCATCTCCTGTCGGTGTTACTTGATTCTTTACTCTTTCGTATAATTCATCGAGTGATTCTTTCACATTTTCTACTTCCCATGATTCATTAGCTGGACTATAGCTAACTTCATTTGCTTGGTATTGATATGCCGCATAGACTGTCATACTAGTGAGCATTATTCCTATTACAATTCCCAATCCAATACTACATACGTTTTTCATCTCATCATTCCCTCTAACTCATTTAGTGCATCTTCCACTGTTTTTATATTAGAATTATACTTCGTTTCATATCCTACTTCACTCGCGTCAATTCTAGCATCTCCATTTATTTGTAACATAATATCATTTGTAAGTGTTCTTAAACGGTAATGTCCTTCTGCTAGATTGCTCAAGATCAGTAATATAAAACACAAAAACAAGACGAGTAATGGATATAAAATTCCACTAATTGCAAAACCTTTTTTCTCCACATTTTCAACCCCCATCTCTATTATTCCTTATTTTTATTCTATCATACTTTTGTTTTATTCTGTTTTCATTGTATCAGATTTTGAAGTTCAACACAAGATATTTGATCAAATATTTTCTTCACGAATGGAATCTAAAATATTTTCTCGTTTTACCTTTTTCGTTGCATAAATCATCGTTGCAAATACAATTAAGAATACGCCAACAATCGCAATCAAGAATGCATTCCATGGCCACATGATATCCGAATAAGAAACAATATTACCAATACTCATATGAATCCATATGATTACAAGGCAAGAGAATGGTAAGGCATAAAGCAATGATTTCATTCCGAAGAATAAGCTTTCAAAACAAATGATTTTATTAAATCCTCCTGGAGTAAGTCCCATACTACGAAGCATCGCAAATTCTTTTCTACGAAGAGCAATACTGGTATTGATGGTATTGAAGACACTAGTAACACCAATCAAGGTTACTAAACTAATAAATCCATAAAGTAGAATTTTAATAACGAGGATCATGTTACGTTCCAATTGCATATCTTTTTCAATATTTGTAAAATCAAAATGAGTGAGTTCATTCGTATCTTCGATTTCTTCTAAGCGTTTATTTAATGCTTCATAATCAGATGCTTGAATTAACATAGTATTTCCATAATAACCTTCCTCTTCATATGTTATTTGGCTTATAATTTGATCATACATATCTTCCGAAACCAATATGTTGAGAGACGAGGTATCTTGAATGAGTGATGACATTCCAAATGGAGCGGTATCTAAAGTTACAATGTTGTTTAATGAAGCATTACAATGACTATCTTTGATCGGATAACTACTCCACTCTTCTCCCACAATTACCTCTTGTTCATAGTCATATTCTAGATTACAAATGGAAAGAGATGATGGGGTTTTATCTAACCATTTATATTCATAATTTACTCGCTCCCCATTCGCATAAGAAATACCTTTATATAGATTGATAAAGAAAGCTGTTCCTGCACTTCTATGATTCTTATTTAAAAGGTCTTGATAATACTTGTCATCAACACGAATCAAATTAATATCTTCATACTCTCTACTAGCAATTGATATGCTTTCGCGATGATTCATTCCCTCTTTTGTAAAATAAGAGTCATCTAGAGTTGGTGTAGACACACGATGAGATTGATAGTATACAATCTTTTCTACTCCTTCGTAAGCGGCCATCTCTTCTTCAAAATGCTTTTCAATTTCTTCATCTTCATCGTGATAATAAATTTCAATATTATAATCTGGAAGTGTTAGAAAATCTTCAGAAGTACGAAGCCCATATTGTAATAAACTAGAAAAAGATACAAACATGACGATACTAATAAACAAGGAAGCAATCGTAATGCGATACTTCTTTTTATTACGCTTGATATTTTTAAGAGCGATTTCTCCTTCGATACCAAATAATTTAGAAACCCATTTGCCAGTTTTAACCTTTTTACTTTTTATTTTGATATCATCATTTTGGCGAATCGATTCGATCGGTGTAACACGACTTGCACGTACAGCTGGTAAATAGGCTGATAGGAAAATGACAATAATCATAAAAAGAATAGGAATTAAAATTAATGGTGGATAGGTCGTCAGTACTAAATCGCTTCCCAGTAGTTTTGGTACTAGATAGTTGACAATTTGAATCACGATACCGATTCCTAGATAAGCACCTAAAATACCTAATGGAATGCCAATGATAGCGATGATAAAAGCTTCAAAGAAGACGGTTTTACGAATTTGCTTTTTGGTAGCTCCAATACTAGAAAAGAGTCCAAACTGTTTCTTTCGTTCCATTACAGAAATGGCAAATGAATTATAAATGACAATGATACATCCAACCGATATAATAGAAAGAACAATGACGATAATTTGAAACATTCCACTATTGATATTACTATATTGACTTTCTCCGTATAAAGAAAGTAATGCATCATTCATTTGTACATCCGAGTAATAAGTATAACCAAACGATTCCTCTTTTTCTTTTCCTAAGTTCTCGGCAATCGTATAGGCCTTATTATAAATATTTTTCGTACTTTTGAAAATAACATAGGAATAAATGACATCATCATCTGTTAGCGTGCCTTCATTGACAAAAACAGAATATCCTGGTTCATCGTAATTTTCATAGCAACTACGTTCGACAATTCCCACGATCGTATAAGTTTTCGTCGTGTGAGTCTGTAATGTCTCCCCTTCTACAAATGGTTCTCCATGCTCGATAGGATATGTTTCTCCATTTTCTTCTGGATAATAGCGATCTCCTATCGAAAGAGTGATCGTATCACCTAATCTATAAGAGACACCGCCATTACTTTTAATATGATTCGAAATTACGATTTCTTCATCGTTTACTGGTTTTCTTCCACTAATAAAATGAAGTTCATCATAATATTCATCATTGACTTCTAACACATGAAGATATGGCTTATATTCATTTGTACCACCTTCTAGATAGGCGTAGCCTAATTCATGCGCATAAAAGACCTTTTTTACAGCTGTATTATTTTGGAGTAACATCTTTTGACCGTACTCTATATTTTGATACTCTACATGATAAGAACCATTGTATTCAATAATTTCTTTGATCATATTTTCGCGTACACTGGAAAAAATGAGACCAATGCCAACCATTAAAGCTGTCGATAAAACAACACCAATGATCGTGACAATCGTTCTTTTTTTATTCATAACCAAATGCTTAATTGTCAATTTATTTAAAATATTCATTATCTCACCTTTTCATCACTGATAATTTTACCATCATCAAGGGTAATAATACGATTGGCAGCCAGCGCTAGATTATGATCATGAGTAATCATAATAATGGTTTGTTTATATTTTTTATTCGATAGTTTTAAGAGATCAATAATTTCTCTACTTGCTTTACTATCCAAGTTTCCAGTTGGTTCATCGGCAAGAAGTAAGCTTGGTCGATTCATGAGCGCTCTTCCAATACTGACTCTTTGTTGCTGACCACCTGATAATTCGTTTGGTAAATGATTGACACGATCTTTTAATCCCAATGTTTCAATCAGTTCATTCAAATACGTTTCATCTACTTTTTTACTATCTAATAAAATAGGTAATGTCATATTTTCTTTGACATTCAAAATGGGAATTAAATTATAAAATTGATAAATTAATCCAACTTGTCTTCTTCTAAAAATAGCAAGATTCGTCTCTGAGAGTTCATAGACATCTTCACCATCCACATAGACTTTCCCACTCGTTGGATGATCAACTCCTCCTAAGATATGTAAAAGCGTACTTTTCCCTGATCCACTTGCACCAACGATCGCCACAAATTCTCCTTTATCAACGGAGAAACTCACATGATCGAGAGCTTTTACTAACGTTTCTCCTTTTCCATATGTCTTACATAAATCTTCTACTTTTAAAATTTCCATATTCTCATCCTCTCTATAACTCCTCTAAACATAAATTTTGTTCTTTCATCGTAGTTGCCACATTCGCTCCGACATATCGATAGGTTGACCTGTTAGCCGTATGTCCTGTCAAAGCTTCTTTTCCTTCTGGATAGCGTAAAATAAATCCATATTTATGAGCATTTTCTTCTAACCATTGCCACATGAGTTCATTTCTTCCTTCGATCTTCGAATAGAAGTCAACCTGCATGCCAGTATCGAATTCTTCCCCTTCGATCATCAACTGAGATTCCTCTTCGTCCGTCAAATACCCGTAACGAATTTTGAGTTCAACATGATCTCTACCTGCGCTCTTACACATATTGGTTAAAGATTTTAACATATCTTCTTTTACTTCGACATTGCGAAAACTGACGATTTCCCCTTCCGAACTTAATATTTGATCATCATCTTCTACTTTGTCTTGAAAATTCCGATATTCCATATAGGATAGACCTCCTAAAATCGAAAGAAGGATTCCTAATGTCATGAGTTTTAAAACGAGTCTTTTTTGCATATTCCTCTCCCCTTCTAAAACTCATTATAGAATCATCATATGACACTCTAGTGACAAAAAGAGTGACAGTTTTGTCACTATATTCTATTTTTATAAAAGCGAATCGAAAAGATCGTTCCCTCTCCTTCTTTGCTTTTGACTCTAATTTCGCCATTTTGTTTATCGATGATCTTATAAGCCATATTAAGTCCAATACCAATACTATCTTTATTATCGCTTTTTCCTTTATAGAAACGTTCAAAAATATGAGGGAGGTCTTCTTTTTTAATACCGCTTCCATCATCTTTGATTTCGATACCAACATAAAGTGGATTATCGATCACTTCAATATGGATCGTGCCACCTTCTGGCGTATGCTCATGAGCATTTTTCACGATATTTAAAAGTGCTTCTAAGGTCCAATTTGGATCAATTTCTAATACAACATGTTCCGGAATATCCAGTATTAGTGTCTGTAATTTTAACTCGATCGGAATACGAATTGGTTCTACTACTTGATTTAAAAAAAGAGATGCATCGACTTTTTCTTTTTTTAATTCGACGACTCCACTATCTAGACGAGACATTTTTAAAAGAGAGGTTACCAACCACTCGATACGTTCCAACTGAGCGCGATTTTTTCCTAACATTTCTTTTCTTTTTTCTTTTGTCAACTTCGAATCCAATAATAGATCATTAATGACATACATACTAGTGAGGGGGGTTCTAAGTTGATGAGAAATATCAGATAGTGTACTTTCCAAATATAATTTATCTTGATTAGCAAGTTCTTTTTGTTCTTTCAAAACCGTTGTGATTTTGTAAACGTCATTTTTTAAACTACTGATATCTCCTTCTTCATAATCACGAATATCGAACAGCTCTTTTCCATTTAACACGCAGTTCATATAATGATTAATCTCATGTATTTTTTGATATTGCTTTTTCACAAACAAAATATAACTGATCGACAAAGCAAGAAAAATAACCGTCGTTACGAAAAAATGAATCGTTTGGTATTCTCTTCTACGCGATTCAATATCGTTTAAATACCCAATTCCTTCCATATCATCCAAACCATATTTCTCTAAAATGGTAAGGCCATTTTCGTAACTTCCGGAATAGGTAGTCAAAGCATCGATAATATCTTCTTCCCATTCTGGATGTTTGCTTACTAAACTCGATACCAAATAAGCATTCTTTTCGATGATTTCCTGTTCGTAACGCTCCTCTATGACTTGATATGCTACATATCCAACCCCAAGACACAACAAAAAGATCAAAATTTCGACGAAAATTAACTGTTTCACTTCTTTATTGTGTAGCATTAGGCACCTACCTTGTAACCCATACCTCGTACCGTAATAATAATCTTAGGATTCATAGGATCGTCTTCAATTTTTTCTCTAATGCGTTTAATATAAACTGTTAAAGTATTATCGTTTACATAAGCTTCGTTCACATCCCAAATATCGGATAAAATCGCTTCTCTCGTAAATACTTGATTGGGATTTAAAGCCAAGATAAGCAGGATTTTATACTCTAAAGCAGTCAACATGACATCTTTATTATCTTTGAATACTTTGGCTTGTTTCATATCAATTTTAACGTTTCCTAAATAGATCACATTGGAATCACTTTTTCCAACTCTTCTTAGAACATTTTTAATACGAGAAATCAATTCACGAGCTTTAAATGGCTTGGTAATATAATCATCTGCTCCCATATCAAGACCACGTACGACCGATACTTCTAAATCGTTGGCGGTCAAAAAAATGACAGGGATATCTTGTTTTTCTTTCATCTTTTCAAAAAGATCGAAACCATTGCCATCTGGTAAATTTAAGTCAAGCAAAATAAGATCGATATCATTATGTTCCGATAATAAGATTAAACTATCATGACAAGTACCACTTTCATATACCTCAAAGTTTTCTTGTTCTAAATAGTATTTTAATCCTAAACGAATCGTTTCGTCATCTTCGATCATCAAAATACGTTTCATTTCCATCACCAACATCATTATACTATAAAATATGGTTTGAAAAATGAATATTTTGTCACATAAAGACATTTCTTGACTTTCTTTTTCGCTCCTTTTATAATAAGAATAGAAAATCACATAAATAGAGCATCAGAGAGGAGTATGTATGAAAAACACGATTTCCCTATTTCAAAACAAACCTAACTATATCAAAAAAGTAAGCGATGATCCAATTATCAATATCACTGGGTTAGTTGGATCTGGTAAAACGACTTTAGCCAATACCTACCGTGAAAGTGATCGTTATTTAATTGTCAGTCTTGATACGTTATTCGGTTCTACGCGAAATTCCACTACTTATTCCATCGAATTAAGAAAGATGTTAGAAGCGAAGTATGGGTCTTTAGATCTTGATCATTTCGAAGAATATTATTTTATGATCATTTCCTATTTCTTGGAACATTATCCTGATTATCATTTGGTTTTAGAGGGACCACAGATCCATCAAAATCTTATGCCACTCAATTTAAAGGGTACGATTATCGTCGTTAGAACGAGTGGATGGACATCTTTTCGAAGAGCCGTCAAACGTGACATCGAATATCAAAAACATCGTTTAGAAATGAAGGAGATTACCAAAAAACAATATCAAAAAGAAAAAAAGTATGTAAAGAAAAAACGTTTTCACCAAATGCACGATCGAAAACGGATCAATCTATTCATAAAAAAGTTACAAGCACTATAAAAGCAAGGTTACCCTTGCTTTTTATGTGTCATTTTTCGTTCCAGCCAATTTTTACCTTCGACGATTCGCGTTACTAACATGGCTCCAACCGGATTTCCTACAACATTCAAAGCGGTTGCAGGGGCATCGATAATAATACCGATCGTGGCGATGATGGCAAATGCACCAGCTGGAAAATTATATAAACTGACAATCAACATTTCGCCAATGAGGCCTCCACCTGGAATTCCACTCATGACGACTCCACTTAAAACGGCAATCAATAATGCAATCAAATAAGTATCGATACCCGTAAAACTCTTTCCAAAAACAGTAAAGAGAAAAGAAATCTTTAAAATAGAACCTAATACACTACCATGCATATTCATCGTCGAACCAATCGGAAGTGATACTTCTCTAATATCTTTGGGGATGCCAATCTTTTCCACACATTCTAAGTTGGTCGGCAAAGTAGCAAGGGAACTCTGCGTTGCAAAAGCAGTTGCCGTTGGACTCAAAATATATTTATAAAATTGTTTGATTCCAACTTTTCCACCTGCCAAATAAGCATATAAGGTATAAAAAATAAAATAATAGCAAATACCCACGACACAGTAGAGAATAAAACTTCTAGCATAACTACCAATTAAGTTAGGACCAAATTCCCCAATCAAAGCAGCAAAGTAACCACATAATCCGATGGGAGCATAATACATGATCATTCCTACTATTTTCATCATAACTTTGGATGCCGTATTGAGAAATTCGGATAATTTATTTCCTTCTTTTCCTAGGGTACTAACACCAATGCCAAACAAAATAGAGAATATAATCAAAGGTAACATATTATTGCGAGATAATAACTCACTAAAATCTGTTACGGTAAGCGCTTGTACGATACGATCACCAATACTAATTTGTTCTAATGCCTCTCCTGCTTCGACGAGAATTGTCGCACCTCCTACTGGATCGACTACTTTAACAGCAATTAACATGAAAGTAGCAGCAACGAAACTCGTTCCAAAGAAAACGAGAAACATCGTTCCTAATATCTTTCCGAGACGTTTCAAATCGAACATACTAGCAACACTACTAGAAATTGTGACAAAGACAAGTGGGACAACAATCGTAAACATCAAGTTTAAGAATACATCGCCAAACGGTTTTAATACTTTCGCGTCTTCTTTCATCACCATACCAATGATGGTTCCGATAATAATCGAGCAAAATAATAAAATGGTAAAGCGATAATTCTTCCATATCTTTTTACATTTCTCCATAAAAACCTCCTACTAGATTTTATGTCGAATGGAATCGAATATGCACAAAAAAAACACCAAGTGGTGTTTTAAGAGCGAATTTTAAGCATCTGAATACATTCGTCAAATACTTTTAAAAACTCGCGAATTTCTTCCTCTGTTGTCAAATGCGAAAGACTAATGCGAAGACTCGTCGTCGCACGAAGAGGATCATTCGTAACACTCATAACAGGGAGTGATGGATGGTCGGGAGTGGAACATGCACTTTGCGTCGAGATATAAATCTCATGACTTTCTAAAGCATGCAAAAACGTTTCTGGTTTGATTCCAACGATACTGATATTTAAAATATGAGGAAGAGATTTTTCCGTACTATTGATAAATACCTTTTCATAATGAGCTAAGCTATCCGTAATCATTCGATTCAAAGTTGCTACATGGTTCCATTTTTGATCCAAGTGGTCGTAAGCTAAACGAAGAGCCTTAGAAATAGAGGCGATAAGTGGTAAAGCTGGTGTTCCACTACGATAACGCGTCGTGCTCTTTCCTCCATGAATCAAAGGCAAAAGATCAATAGAATCTTTTTTTACTAAACAGCCAATTCCTTTCACCCCATAAAATTTATGGGCAGAAAAACTGACTAAATCGACATTTTGTAAGGACACTTCTACTTTTCCCATACTCTGTGTCATATCACTATGAAAAAAGCATTTGGGATACTGTTTCACAATGGTTCCAATTTGATCGATTGGTTGTAAAATTCCGAGTTCACTACTAACACTAGCGATGGTAACCAAAATCGTATCGTCACGCATTTTGTTTTTTAAATCTTCTAAATCGACGGTTCCATCTTTCTTTAAATGAACGTAATCAATTTCAAATCCTAGTGTTTCTAAATAATGTAAAGGTTCTAAAATAGAAGAATGTTCGAGTGGTGTCGTAATAATATGTTTACCACGATTTTGATATCGAAAAGCAATTCCTTTAATTGCTGTATTATTCGATTCACTTGCTCCACTGGTATAGATAATTTCACTTGCCTTTACATGTAATAAATTGGCAATTTGTTCGGTCGCACGATCCTGCAATTTTTTTGCTTCTACTCCAAGTTTGTGCAGAGAATTGACATTCCCAATATAATCTTTGCTCACTTTCACATAAGTATCTAAAACACGAGAATCAACTGGTGTTGTTGCCGAATAATCTAAATAAATCATAATATCACCAAAACCATTATAGCACAAAAAAGGAATCATTCATCTTGAATTATGATTCCTAATAATTTTGATAGATCAATGGCCTGACTACTGGTGACAATTGCCCCTTTCAACTCCGCTCCAACAAGACGAATCCCTTCCATACTGCAAGTACGAAGATCGATTCCTGAAAGTGGTGTTCGCATTACTTCCATTACTTGTAATTTTGAATTTACAAATTCACTATCTTTCAACTCTACTTCGTTCATACTACCATAAGTAAAATCAGATTCACTCACACGCATATACTTTATTTTAGAAGCAGAGAAATTAATATAGTGAGCCATACAACGTTCAAAGAAAACATCTTGTAAAGAAGAGCACGAAAAATCGGTCCCTACTAATTTACAATCACGGAATATCACGCGGTGAATGGTTGTCTCACTAAAATCGAGATTCGATAGATCACAATGATCGAAAATCACATCTAGTAAGGTGATACTGGATAAATCCACTCTCACAAAATTAACATTTTGAAAGATACAAGTGTTCCATTCTTGATGATCAATATGAACGTCGACGATTTCTTGATTCTTGAATTTGCTATGTTCAATTCTATCTTCCTCTAACAAGATATGAAATATCGACTCTTGATCGATATCAACATTCGGATAAATAAATTTTCGTTTTTTTTCTTTTTTCATACTACAACATATTTTTCCTTTTCAAAATCCAAGCAATCAAAATGGCAAAAAGGAAGGAAACAATGATAATGAAAAAGAAAGAAAAGGAATGGCTTCCGAAACTTCCAAGTGGAACATTCATTCCCATAAAAGAAGCAATCATCGTTGGGATCGAAAAGACGATCGTAATTCCCGCTAAGAATTTCATAATACGATTCAAATTATTCGATATAATCGTCGCATACGTATCTGTCATACTCGTTAAAATTTCACGATAAATATTCGCCATATCAATTCCTTGACGATTTTCGATAATGGCATCATGAATCAAAGAAAGGTCTTCCTTGTAAAGTGGTAAAATCTCCCCTTTTTCGAGTCGTTCTAAAACAGCCTCATTCTCCCGCAATGATGTAATAAAATAAACGAGACTTTTTTCAATATTAAGTAGATTTAAAAGTTCTTTATTTTCCGTTGTTTTATATAAAATCTTTTCACGCGAAGTGATATCTTTATTGATCACTTTTAATTCATCTAGGTAAGAAATTGCAACTTGTAATAGAATTTGAACGACAAAGCGCGTCTTACGATCGGTATAAAACTCTCTTATTTTCGATTCTTTAAAAGGATCCAACAAATGATGTTTCTTACCACAAATTGTAAGAAAATAATTCTTAGACGAAACTAACATTCCCATTGGAAGTGTCGTATATTTATTTTTTCTGGCACGATCAACATTATATGGGAAATCCGTTACGACCAAGGTTTCTTCATCCTCTACTTCAATTCGTGGCAACTCTTCTTCGTCCAACACTTTGATTAAACGTTTAAAGGATACTCCCGTTTTCGATACAACTTCTTTTAACTCTTCTTCCGTTGGCTCCATGAGATCGATCCAACAATTTTCTTCGATCTCTTTTAATTCTTCTAACACACCATTCACATCAGTTTTATAAATTTTTATCATCTCTATCATCCTTTTCTTTATTATAGTATAAATTCGTATTGAAAAAAAGCTAAAAATGTCGAAAAAAAGCAAGAAAATAGTTTACATCGCTTTTTTTCTATGCTAGAATAAAATTGTCAATAGGTAGTTACTATTGATGAAGTATGATGAATGTTGTACGTTGTATGCTGTATGTTGTAAATAGGAATGCATTTTGCATTCCTATTTTTTTCTTTCCAACATGCGATCGTACTGTTTATAAAGATATTGAACATTGTTTTCCAAGAAAAAATAATGAAGCACGTAGGCAATCAAAAAACAAAGTAATGCCAATACAACGATGATAAATAACCAGGAGAACAAGCAAAGATAGATAAAAAGTAATGTAAAGAGAGCGTAAAACATCGTTACAATCAAATGAATCAATCTTTCGTGTTGGAAGAATTCAATTTTCGTAAGATGATGTTCCATTTCCTCCCTACTAAACGGTTTATCACTTTCTAGTCTTTGATCGATCATACTTACGTATTCCTTTAAATACTTTCTCATAGCACCACTTCTTTCTAATTATTTTTATTATAGCATAAAATTTCTTACATCGTCTTCATCAGAATGAATTCATTTTAATGATTAAGCAATTTTGGATTACAGACACCATTTTGGCTCATAATACAATTTCCAATTCATAGGAAATATGCTATAATGTTTTATGGCGAGTGGTTTTGAATCTATTTGTCATCTTCGCCTAATATTTACATAAAAATCCAAGAATGCTTGTTTAAAATAAAAGGATTTCGTTATATCAAATGCATAGAACAAAAAGGAGAGAATTTTTAAAATGCAAGAATTTATATTGAGTATTATGAACCAATTTGGTTATATCGGAGTATTTTTGTTAATTGCGATCGAAAATATTTTCCCGCCAATTCCATCAGAGGTAATCTTGTTATTCGGTGGTTTTATGACTACTTATACAAGATTAAACGTCATCGGAATGGTAATTGCATCTACTTTAGGATCTGTCATTGGAGCAATTGTCTTATACTATATTGGTAAAATTTTCAATAAAGATCGATTAAAAAAAATAATATCTGGAAAAATTGGTAAAATTATTCGTTTGAAGCCAAGTGATATCGATAAGGCAGATCAATGGTTTGATACAAAGGGAAATAAAACAGTCTTCTTCTGTCGTTTTGTTCCTCTCATTCGTAGTTTAATTTCTATTCCTGCTGGAATGAGTGAAATGCCAATGGGTAAATTTTTATTATATACGGTTATTGGATCAACCATTTGGAATACTGTTTTAATCATAGTAGGATCAATCGTGGGAGAAAATTGGACTTCTATTTTAAATATTTTAGATACCTACTCTCACATCGTTGTTATTTTACTAGCAATTATCGTTGTTGTCTTTGTTTATATCTTCTACCACAAACGAATGAAACAAGAAAAAACAAAAATCAATTCTAAATAGAATTGATTTTTTATGATTGCTTTAAATTGTTTTACCTAGATGCAAATCTATTTTGATCGTTTTTTCAATGTATCAGTTATAGACTCAACCCTCTCTTATAAAAAAAATCAATCAAACATGATTGATTTCATACATGAAAGTTCGATCATTCGAACCGATTTCTAAAATGGTGCCACAACCGTGAATTGAACACGGGTTAAAGCCTTACCATGGCCTCGTAATACCAT
>CALVRE010000043.1 GCA_944358455.1 uncultured Bacilli bacterium
CTTTAGTTTCTATTGTTAACATATATAATCACTCTCACTTTCTTAAATAACAAAAAAACTAACATTTCTGTTAGTAATTTATTACTCTCAAAACTATAAAAGTTCGAGTTTCCTATCAATCTGGTGCGAGTGAAGGGACTTGAACCCATATGCCGTAAGGCGCTAGCTCCTAAGGCTAGTGCGTCTGCCAATTTCGCCACACTCGCATTTAAAATGGTGGACCTTGTAGGACTCGAACCTACGACCGTCCGGTTATGAGCCGGATGCTCTAACCAACTGAGCTAAAGGTCCGATTTTTTCCATTGCTTTTATATAATATCATATTTATATAATTTATGCAATTGAAATTAAAAAAATTGTAATTATTTTTTCAGGTAAAAAATAAAGATTACTCTTTATTTTGTAACATATTTAATAAATTAATCTTGAACATATCCTTATCAGAATGTTCTTTTGATACCATAACACCTTTGTAGGTAACAAGTTCGGATTGATGACCTTCCGTTAGAATATCTTCAGGAGTAATTGTATCCAACATAATTGTCTTTTCATTTTCATACACATGATAATGTAACTTAATATCACCATGAACTTTTGAAAACATAATATCAGTTGGTAATTTTAACTCGTAAGTTTGTGATCCTTTTCCTTTATTAGTAGATACTAACTCTCCAAGAAAATTTCCTTCTTTTAATTTCGGATAAAATTCAAAGTATAATTTTTTGTAAGCAAGCATATTATACTTTTTTAGAGAACGCTCTAATTTTTTGAATTCATTTTCATTTACATAATCAAAAACATATGCATTCTTCATTTTATCCCTCTTTCCTATTATCGTATTTTAATCATATCACACTTTATTTTCAAAGTCAATTAAAGCCTTTTAAATAACGTAAAAGGAAAGACAAATTTGTCTTTCCTTTTGTTTATTATTTTGAAAGTCCTCTCGATGGTTCATCTAAAGTTACTGTTTCTTCTACAATGGTGTTTTCTGGTGTACCATAAATAACTTGAGCTTGTAATTGTTGTTCTTGTGCAACTTCGTTCAATACTGCTTCTGTAGCAGCTTTTACTTTTGCTTCTGCACTAGAATTATCAATAGCATCACTAGCGAATGTAATAGGTGCATTAACTACTTCCTCTTTTATTACATTTCCTGCTGTTTCTGGGGTTGGTGTAGCTTCAGGAGCTGGAGTAGACTCTGCATCTGGAGCTGGAGTAGATTGAGTAGTTGTCTCTTTTTCTTGTTGAGTTTCAGAAGATGAAGAAGCGGCATTTTGATTTTGCTTTTCATAATAATCTCTTACTGCTTGATCACGTTCTGCTGCACTATCATATACATTACCCCAAGGGTCATAATATTTTCCCGTGCTCTCTTCTTTTCCAGGTTGCTCATCTTCACTTACATTATCTTTATCAGGGTCATAAATTGGATATTTAGGATCTTCAGTTTCGTCACCTACAACCTCTACACCGTCAGGAATGTCTACTTTGTCGGTCTTTTCATCAAGGATTACATCGGTAGGACCATTTGGATCGATTTGTTCAGGTATCTTTTCCGTAATAGTCGAAGTTGTAGTTCCTTCTTGTTTAACTGGACTTCCACCAGGAACTGAGCCACCGGCAAAACCTCCCGAAATTACTTTTACCTTTCCATTCTCATCAATTACGATACGTGCATCCACGTCGTCCAAATCAACACCTGTAATTTCTTCTCTGGTTCTATAAGTTTCCGTTTTCATTAAACCTTGGATCATTTCGACAATTTCATCACGTGTATATTTTCCTTCTATTACATGTGGATTGCGAAGTAACCCTTCTTTTAAATCTTCTGCAGGGGATTCAGCATAAGCTTTATCCACTTCATCATGGAATCCTCCAGACAAAGCAGTTGTACACGTATCTTGTGCATCCATCAATGCATGTTGTTGCACTTCATCTAACATAGGGAATCCAAGAGTACTCGTTACGGCATCAGCATTATCTACTAACTTAAGAGCCCATAACGCTGCACTTGGATCCATTTTTGTATCTGCTAAATAACTATCATCTAATGTACTAACAAGCTGTTCACTTAATTTTGTAAAAGTTTCCTTATCTCCATTATAAGCAGCTTTTACTACTTGATTTAATAGATCTTCAAATTCTTTCGCTGTTTCATAGCGTTCTTCAGATGCTCTGAAAATATCAGAATAATGAGTGGTTCCTCCATCCTTCACAATTTCAGGTAGAGACATTCCCATATTGTTAAACACATGAAGTTGTGTATTGATCAAACCATTTCCGGATACTTCTAAATAATTAAGTCTTTCCAAATATTCTGTATTATTATATGGTGCATTTTTCATAACAGCTTCATAGTTTGATAACAACCATGTATCAAAAATTTGGTCTGCTGAAACTTCTAGTCCGTAAGGACCACCATCATTTAAAATACCACTTAATAAATTAACAACTGATTGATCATCGGATACCTCGATGATACCCTCTTCCAATTCTGTATCTTTCGCATTTGCAACAACGACTATATCTTGTTCTTCTGTAATGGAATTTTTCTTGATCTTATTGAACATATCAGATATTTTTCCGAAAATATCACTACTTCCAAACAAGTAACCGATGCCAGCAATGCCGGCAGCTGCTAAAGTAGCAAGAGCCTTCTTCGATAATTTTGTCTTCTTTTCTGGTAAAGTTTTTGGTGTTTCACGTATACTCATTGGTACATATAGAAAATTACCAGTTTTAACTGCATTTTGATAAACATTATTAATTTCATTTTTTAAATTCTCATATTGATCGAGAAACATAGCATCGTATGGTGCTTTGGTTATAAATGGATAGATTGCTGGTGTTTCTCTATTCCAAACTTCAACTGCTTGTAAGTAAGTTTTCTTATCATAAATATTGCGCAATGCATGATCGATCAAGTTTAAACGATTACGAATATCCACTTTTCTTACTTGCTCATTGAACGAATATGCTTCTTTTACTCGTTTACTCAATGAACTATATTGATCACTTTTTGATAATTCCTCTAAATTCTGATTCCAAAAAGTAACAACATTTCGTAAATTAGTAACCGTTTTATCAGCTTGAAACTGCGCTAATAATTGATTCATTCTTTCAGTTGTATTCATAATTTCCACCTTTCTTTCTTTTAAGCTGTTTTCTCACGTTTGTTTCCAGTAAATACGTAACCTTTATCTATTAAACTACTATTTTCACAAGTATCCCATTGAACATCGCTTGTTCCTGGAACAAAACTACGAGTAGATTGTCTATAATAAGTAATAACCGTATCGACAGGAACAGTAATGTAAACTGGAACTTTCTTTATACTCTTTTCATAACCAGTCAATACTTTTACTGTTGAATAATAAGGTGTCGTTTCTGTATACTCTTTCAAACATCCGTATTCTCCACCGGCTTCTTGAGTAGATTCTTTACAAGTTGTTTCATATTCTTGAACATACCATTTATAAATATAAGTAGTAGCTACTGAACAATTTTCATCACATGGATAATCTTTAGAACCAACATATTCATATACATCGGCTCCACTTGAAGATACTTTTTGCGTAGTTTCAAATGTACCCATATACTTCAATTCACCTTTAGTGGTTGTACAAGTTTTAGTTGTCGTACTTGTTTTCTCACGCCATCCATAATATGCACAATAAGTAGTTGTCTTTCTACTAGTTACCATACTACGTAATTCATAAATTGGTTTAGAACCATCATAGTATTCTACTTCATCATAACCAGCGAATACTTCTTTATTTTCTGTTTTTGTTTCTGTTTTCTTTTCTACTTTCTTGATGTCTTTTTCATTATCTTTTACGACTAATTCTGTCGTTGTCCAATCAGACCAATCAGACCATTCTGTATAATATCCATCTTTTTCAAATGCATACTCACATTCATACTCTTTTGGTTTGATAATACAACTTGCTTCGTAAGCTTCTTTACTTACAATATTACCAGCTTTATCATAGTATTTACCATCGATAATCTGACATGAATAAGTTGGTTCTGGATCTGTATTACCACAACTCTTATCATATTCTTCTTTTGTTACGGCGTTACCATTTTTATCATAGTATTTACCGTTTACTAACTTACAGATGTATTTTGATGTATCAGGTGTTACTGGTGTTACTGGTTTATCGTTAGAATCGACAATATCTTCATCTTGCTTTTCACAAATAGTCGTACTACAGTAATCATAGCATCCCATATGAACTAAGATATAGTCTTCTTGTTCAGAACATTTTAAGTTAACTTTCATAACATATTCTTCATCTTGTTTTGTGATTTCTACGTAAGATTCGTTAACATCACACTCTTTACCATATTTATCAGTAAATGGTAAGATAATATTCTTATCAAGCATTTCTGCTAATGTCATAGTCACCTTATCACCCGTATTTTGTGGTAGACGAGGTGTCGTAAAATAACTCTTAGCTGCATCTTTCATTGCCATTACATTTTGATTAAAAATCGTATCAAGTAATGGATCTACTTTTTTGTTTACAAAACTTTTTGATGGGAATAACCATATTAATAGGAATATGAATAAAGCCACAAATAAGATTTGTAAAACCACATCCTTAATTGAAAATGTTTCTTTTCTGTCTTCGTACATAATAATTTCCCCCTTCATTGAATGACGTATATACTAGCACAAGTTTGTATATTTGTCAAATTATCTTTTTGTGTAATATTTTCCAATGATATCTACTCTCCCATATAAACTCCGAAATCTAACTTTTTATTATAAAAATAGGCACGTTTCCCATCTTTATACAATGAAATTTTAAATTGCCATTTGCACCTCTTTAAAATTATTATATTATATCATAAATCAGGCCTTTTGTCAAAGTATGATACGAACTAATGTACATCCTTGATTATAGTAATACGTTTTATATTCGGCAACTCTGCGATTATGCTTTAACGTATCATGAGTAGCCGTCTTCACAATACCATTTCCAATCCCATGAACGATGATAAAAATTTCATTTCCCATTTTATAATTATCTTCGACGAACATATTAACCGCCACTCGAGCGCTTTCGCGATCATAACCATGTAAATCCAATTTAGGAAGATGATCGATGAAAATGACATTATCTAAAGTCATGAAACATTTCCTTCATTTCTTCTTTACTTGGTACAGAATAACGACCTCCGATTTTCGTTACCGAAAGACCCCCAGCGATAGTTGCGATTTTAATCACATCCTCATATGGAAATCGATTCGCAATTCCATAAGTAAATGCCCCATGAAAAATATCACCTGCACCAGTTGAATCAAGTGCTTTTACTTTAATTGTTGGCATCAATTTTATTTGGCCATTCTCTTTATATAGACATCCCTTGGATTCCAACGTAACGACAATTTCACCAGAAAACATCTGTTCCATTTTCAGAAACAAATCGATCAGTGTTTGTTGATTCTCATAATTAATAGAAACTCCTGTGACCGTCTCAGCAAATTCTTTTGAACATACCACATAAGTAGAAAGTTTAGCAAGTTCAACAATTTCTGATTTTGGTCTACCAGCATCGATAATACTAATGGCATTTGGATATCGCTCCAAATAAGTTCTCGTCAATTCTGCTTCTTGACCATCAAACAAAATGATATCAGGTGTAAAATCGAGATCCACTGGTGTCATTTTCATATCGCTTGGTCGATAAGTAAGTACAGTTCTACTACCAATACTCTTATTGGCAATAATAAAACTAGAAGTAGTTTCATGTTCTTCACTCATCTCTAAATAAGTTGTATCAACCCCAATTGTATCAAATTCCTGTTTGATTCGCTCCCCATAGAGATCTTTCCCAACAATTCCGGCGAAATGGACATCCATCCCCCATTTTCCCAGTAAATAGGCCCCATTACTAGATGGCCCACCACCACATTCTACCAATTCCGGTACACGATTTTTCGTATTTTCAATAGGAAAACGATCAAGCGGCATTGTAATATCATAAGCAGCATGACCAATACATAAGATTTTCATACTATCACCTATTATAATTGTACCACGAAACAAAAAAAGTTATCTCGAAAAAGATAACTTTTTACTATTTTTTACATATTTTCTTTTACTTTGGCTTGTGCGGCAGCAAGTCTTGCAAGTGGCACACGATATGGACTACATGAAACATAAGTAAGTCCAATGCGATGACAGAATTCTACACTCGCTGGATCACCACCATGTTCTCCGCAAATTCCAAGTTTAATATTAGGTCTTGTTTTTCTTCCTAATTCGGCAGCCATTTCCACCAATTTACCAACGCCATGTTGATCTAATTTGGCAAATGGATCACTTTCAAAAATACTCTTATCATAGTAGTCATTTAAGAATTTCCCAGCATCGTCACGAGAGAATCCATAAGTAAGTTGCGTTAAATCATTCGTTCCAAAACTGAAGAATTCTGCACTTTCTGCAATTTCGTCAGCGAGTAAAGCTGCTCTTGGAATTTCAATCATCGTACCAACATGGTATTCAACCGTTTCATTCTTTTCTTCCATGACCATTTTGGCAGTATCATCGACAATCTTTTTCACGTATTCTAATTCTTTCTTATCACCAACCAACGGAATCATAATCTCTGGTACAACATGTAGACCATCTTTATTCACATTGATAGCAGCTTCGATGATCGCTCTCGTTTGCATTCTAGCAATTTCTGGATAAGTCACGGCAAGACGACATCCACGATGTCCCATCATCGGATTAAATTCTTTTAACGATTCAATTCTTGTCTTTAAAGCTTCAAAAGACATTCCTAAACTTTCAGCAAGTGGACGAATTTCTTCATCTGTATGAGGCAAAAATTCATGAAGAGGTGGATCTAAATAACGAATCGTAACACTTCTTCCTTCCATCGCTTTATAAATGGCTTCAAAATCCCCTCTTTGCATTGGAAGTAATTCCGAAAGTGCTTGTTCTCTTTGTTCTACAGTTTCAGCAGTAATCATTTTACGAACAGAGAAAATACGAGCTTCGTCAAAGAACATGTGTTCTGTACGAACTAATCCAATTCCTTCAGCACCGAACGCTAACGCTTGTCTAGCATCCTTTGGTGTATCAGCATTTGCACGTACTCCTAAGGTACGAATATGATCTGCCCAATTCATGAATGTTTCAAAGTCGCCACTAATCGTAGGTGCAACCGTCTTTATTTCTTCCCCATATACAAATCCGGTTGAACCATCTAGTGATAAATAATCACCCTCATGATAAGTAACACCATCTTTCGTCGTCAATGTCTTAGCTTCCTCATCGATCGTGAGTTCACCACAACCACATACACAACAACGTCCCATTCCACGAGCAACAACAGCAGCATGGGAAGTCATTCCTCCACGAATCGTCAAAACTCCTTGAGCACTACTCATTCCTTCGATATCTTCAGGAGATGTTTCTAGACGAACAAGCAATGTTTTCTCTCCTTTTTCGGCATGACTAGTCGCATCTTCCGCATTAAAATAAATACGACCTGTAGCAGCCCCTGGCGAAGCCGCAAGACCTTTCGCAATCACAGTTCCTTTGCGAAGTGCCTCTTGATCAAACATTGGATGCAATAATTGATCCAATTGCTTTGGTTCTACTTTTAACATAGCTTCTTCTTTGGTGATCATACCTTCCGCTACCATATCGACCGCAATCTTTAATGCTGCTTGAGCCGTACGTTTTCCATTACGTGTTTGAAGCATAAATAATTTCCCGTTTTCAATCGTAAACTCCATATCTTGCATATCTTTATAATGATGTTCCAAAATATCGGCAATACGAGTAAACTCTTGGTATACTTCTGGCATTGCTTCTTCTAGGGTAGCAATTGCTTCAGGGGTACGAATACCTGCAACGACATCTTCTCCTTGTGCATTGATTAAATATTCACCAAAGAGTTTCTTTTCTCCCGTTGCTGGATTACGTGTAAAAGCAACTCCTGTACCACAAGTTTCACCTTTGTTTCCATAAACCATTTCTTGAACATTGACAGCAGTTCCCCAAGAACTTGGAATATCGTTCATTCTACGATAGACAATCGCTCTTTCGTTGTTCCATGAACGGAATACAGCTTTGACTGCTTCGATCAATTGTTCTTTTGGATCTTGTGGGAAATCATGACCATCTAAGCTCTTATAAACTTCTTTGAACTTCATCGTAATATCATACATATCTTCACTATCTAATTCGATATCACTATGAACTCCTTTTTCTTCTTTAATTTGATCTAACAAACGTTCAAAAGAAGATTTCGGATATCCTTTTACAACATCTGCAAACATTTGAATAAAACGGCGATAAGAATCATAAACAAATCGTTTATTATTCGTCGCTTCTGTAAAACTGATGGCTACTTCATCATTAAGCCCTAAGTTAAGTACCGTATCCATCATTCCTGGCATACTTGCACGAGATCCACTACGAACTGATACTAAAAGTGGGTTAACAGGATCTCCCATTTTCTTTCCCGTTTCTTCTTCTAGAAGTTTCAGTTGTTCAAAAATCTGTGCTTCTACTTCTTTACTGATTACTTCTCCATCGTGATAATATTGATTACAAGCTTCTGTCGTTACCGTAAATCCCCTTGGTACTGGTAGACCAATGCTTGTCATTTCTGCTAAGTTCGCACCCTTGCCTCCTAACAGATCTCTCATATCTTTGTTGCCTTCTTTAAAAGCATATACAAATTTTGTCATATCTTGCCTCCTTGTATTTTTTCATACAATTTGATTATATCAAATAAAAAAATGATAAACAATCGTCTTACCATTTTTTTACAATTTATTTTGTCAATTTCAAAACTTTTTCGAAACTCTGTTCTGGTACTTCTTGTATACTTTCTTTTAAGATACTACCAACATATTTTAAATAACATTTCCCACATAACGATTCATAAGTAACATCACCGTTTCCATCAATAGCCACTTGATCACCATCTTTTACAAATCTTCCACCTACTTTGCGCGCGTTCAATTTAGCACGCTTACCACACCTACAAATCGTAATCAGTTCTTCTAACTCATCAGCGAGTTCCAAAAGACGGATACTTCCTAGAAAACCATTCGTTTTAAAATCACTACGTAATCCATAACAAATAACAGGAATGTCGATTCTCTTGGTAATCTCATAGAGTTCATCGACTTGTCTAGCCGTTAAAAACTGAGCCTCATCGACTAAAATACAAGCAATCCCTGTGAGATTTCCCATTTTTTCACATATGGAATCATCTGGTTGAAGTAAAACATCGACTTTTCGTCTCAACCCAATTCTCGATACTAAATAAGCATCTCCTTTCGTGTCGACACTCGATTTCATGACCATTACTTTTTGATCACGTTCTTCATAATTATGAGCAACTTGCATCAAAGCCGTACTTTTCCCTGAATTCATCGCTCCATAATGAAAATATAATTTTGCCATATACTACCTACTTTCTAGCTCTTGGGTGACTATCCAAATATACTTTTCTAAGACGTTCATTTGTAACATGAGTATAAATCTGAGTAGTCGATAGATTTTCGTGTCCTAATAATTCTTGTACACTTTTCAAATCGGCCCCTTCATTTAACATATCAGTCGCAAAAGTATGACGAATCATATGTGGTGTTACATTTCCTTTAAAGTCTCCCATGCGGACATATTTTTTCATGATGAATCGAACCCCATGCGTCGTAAGTTTCTCCCCTTGCGCATTCAAAAAGAGATACTCACTATGATGAACATTCAAATTCTCTCTTACTTTTAAATATTCTTTCAATCGTCTTTCACAAACACTCCCAAATAATACATATCGTTCTTTACTTCCTTTTCCTAATACTTTGATTTGTTTTAAGGAATAATTAATATCTTGTAATTTTAATGATACCAGTTCACTAACACGAATACCAGTCGAATATAAAACTTCCCACATACAAGCATCACGAACGCCAAGAGGAGTGGATAAATCTGGAGATTCCAATAATTCTTCCATCTCTTCGTAGTTTAAAACCGTAGGAAGCTTTTTATCGAGTTTTGGATTACTGATCAATTCCATTGGATTCTCTTCGATGATACCTTCTTGAAGTAAAAACTTAAATAAACTACGAAGACTGCTGATATGACGAGCAACCGTTTTTCTTGCATATTGATGATGATAAAGTTCGACTAAATAAGCTCGAACCAAACGATCATCGACTCTCCTAAATGAGGAGCACTTTTTCTGCTCTAAAAAATCTAAAAACATTTCAATATTATCTTGATAGCCCTTGATCGTATTAGGGGAATAGTTTTTTTCTACCTCGATATAGTGAAGAAATCGTTCTAATTCCATTCGCATATCATCACGCTTCTTCTAATTTCCCAGTTTGAATAAGCCTTTGATACTCTTGAAACGAAACCAGTTCCTGATAAGTTTTCTTCAATTCAGCAAAAGGAACAAGTAAATCGATCAGTATTTGATAAACATCATCAATCGGCAGATGAAAGAAACATGCGTCATCTTGTAACAATTCATGAATCACGAGTTGACGAAACAAACGATCATCCTTCTCCTTACGATACTTCTCAATTAAATTTTCATTTATTGTGCGATACTTCTCGACCATATTCATATTCCTCTTTTCTTTCATTGATACCTGGGATGCCATATCCTCTGTGCATTTCAAATGTACCATTTTTTAACTTTTCGACAATTTCTTCTTTACTAACTTGATGAAATCCATACTTAGGATCAAATTGAAAATAACGATTATAGATAGGATCCTCTTGCAGTGATACCGGATTAATCGCCAGAATGGGTATCAAAAGAGCTTTGTTATCATCACCATATTTCATTCTAACGAAAGTCATACTCATTTTGGTTGCTTTATCACTGGTAGAAAAAATATTATTGATCATTCTTCGAACATACCCCATTTGATCGACCCAATCTGCACTTGGAATTTCTTGCATCAAATCAAACAATAATTCTAAGCGATCAAGAAAACGGACATCGACATGTGAATATCCAAATCCTCGATATTCTTCTAATAATTGTTTTAATGAAACCGGATCTTTGACATAGGAAACCATGTCACGTTTAATCTGTTGATATTCCTGATAAACCCGTTCTAATACCTCGTCAAATTCAAAAGATGACTGTTTATTTTCATTCACACATTGGATACCAATTAAAGGCACATTATATTTGACAAAATTAAGGTCAGAATCACCAATGATCCCGCGACTTAAGGAATCAGCCTTGACCAAATACTTCTGATAACGAAACGTAAGGGACTCATGGCCTGCCCCATATAAGTTAGGATGACGTGTATTGGTGTGGAAGTGAATCCCTAGCGCTTCTAAAAACTTTCCGTAAATTGTATTAAATTCCCAACATACCACTTCATTATTTTCTGGTGTAATTGTTTGAATACGCTCTTTTTTATTGTGTACTTCGACAATCTTCCCTCTTTGGTCATAACTAAGAAATTCATTTCCATAAGTAAGTAAATCACAAAGACGAATATAAATATAAATCGCCTTCTCTAACAAATTATACTGTTTAGGCATTTTTTCATATACCGCTTTTTTTAATTCGGGATGAATCACGACATCATGAAGATGAGCATTCTGTGTTGTCAAATAACGATTCAATGCTTCAAAATCAATATCTTCCATATGATAAATAGAACCCATTCGTAAATAAATATCTTTCGATAATACACAATTTTCCACTAAATTACCATGAATAAACCATTCATTTAATAAATACAAAAATGTTTCTTTCGTTGTTCCACTAACCAATTCTTCTCGTGTATTCTCATCCATGAAATGTTGATATTCCTCATCGCTCATCGACAAAAAATGAACAAAATCTAAAATTGGAACAGATACAAGTTTCCCTTCAATCATCGCTTCATATCGTACATTGCGATACTTCTCTTGTATCTTTTCGAAAGAGGCTTCTTCTAAACAAACAGAAACACGTCTTTTTTCTTCCTCGCTCAACTCTTCTGTCTCACGGATGATTTGAAAGGCATCGACAATTTCTGAAAAAGAATATACTCGTTGATATAATACCGTCTTAGGATTCTCTTGATAGACAATTACAGTAAGAAGACGTTTCCCATTTTCCGGCATCAATTTTTCAACATAATGATAGAGCTCATCTTTCTGTAACAAATCCATCATGATTTTTTTACCAACCTTAACAGGTCTACCATTCGACTTCAACTGGGGCAAAGTAATGGTAGGGCCTTGTTCGTATTCTTTCATTTTCTCGAAAGAGACAAAAAGATAGTCTTTTCCAAGTCGGCTTTTTATTTCCTCTATTCGCATAATATCACCATATGTTCATTATATCATATTTCTTGTCATTACGAAAAAAAGCATGCCTAGCATGCTTATCCATTTAATTTTTTATTATAATGACGAATCGTAATCATACAGAAAACAAAATAAATAACAATATATAAACCAAACATAATGATAGCTGGTTCGACAACCGAAATTCCCCATACAGCAAATACGGTCGATACAGTCTTCATGGCAAAAATCGAATGCACAATCGCAAACAGAAGTGGTAATGCGAAAATTGGTATGATATGTTTTCTTACGATCGAACGTTTACGTTTCTCAGTAATTCCAATATTACTTAATAAACGATAGTAGTCTTGATCTTCTTCAATATCGGACATCACTTTAAAATATAATAAAGTAGCCGTCGAAATCAAAAAAACTAATCCTACAAAAACACCAATGAAAACGAGAGTTCCAAACATATTCATCATTGCATAATAGCCATCGTATGCGAACGCTGCATAAGGATAATTCGTCGTATTAAATTCATCCAATGCTTCATGATGGCTAATTGGATTTGTATAGTTGATATAATGATAGCTAGCGCCTACTTCTAATAGCCCCTTTTCTTTCAATCTTTGATATAACGGATCTCCAACGATAATAAAAGATTCATTAGTAGAGCTACCATTTGGTGTCACAATTAAATTTTGTTCATACCCATCTAACGTGATCACTTCATCACCAGACATAATTTCAATACCATCAAACATATCTTCTTCATCAGTAAAGAAGAAATTTTCAATTAAAATAGCGTCTTCGCCTTCCACTTCGATTTTTTTGCCAACGTGACGTACGGCTTTCGAAAACTGTTGATAAGTGGAATTGGATATAATTGCGAAAGTCGCATTGGAATCAAATAAATCCGTGTTAGTTCCTGTCACCTTTAAAAGTTCCGCCTGTAAGGTATATTCTTCTTCCATTTGACGATCCGCTCTCTCAAGAGCTTTTTGAATACGGTCTCCATAATCTACTGTCTCGCTGTTTTCTTCATAAACAATATCGTATAGAGTAACCGAGTAAGCTTGTTTTTCAGCCGAATAATACATACTATAAACCGTCGAAATGGCCGTAATCGCAATCGCACTTACGATCGAAATCGCACTGATCATGAATGCATTACTTCTTAATTTATGACGGAAACTAGAAAGAACCAACAAATTATCGCCATGAAAAGCAATCCATTTTCTCTTTCTCAAAAAATTGATGATAATTTGAATACCAGAGATAAAAAAGAGAAACGTTCCAATAATACATAAAAACATGATAGGAAAGGCCATCGTAAGAACAAAAACCGCGCTATTAGAACATGCCATTCCATAACCAATTCCTAAAATTACAAACGACAAAATAAGTAAAATCCATGAACCTTTAATCTTTTTTTCACTACTCTTAGTAGCCTGAAATAAATCTAGTAATTTGGAACGATATACCGTCGCAAAGCTAAATAAACCAATGATGATAAAATAAGTCATAAAGACTACAATCGTCGTCGTAAGTGCTTTATAACTTACTTCAAAACCAACAACTGCCCTACTCATCGATGCTCCTGCTACATTCAAGAAAACTAACGTAATCAAGCGATAAAATAAAATACCAACTCCGATACCAATCAAAAGACCAATCATTCCAATGATCAGATTTTCAATGAATAGCATCATTCCATTTTTGAAATTACTCATTCCAAACAACGAATAAGTTGCAATCTCTTTTTTACGTTGTTTTAAAAATTGACCGTTGATATATTTTAAATAAAAGAACAGAAAAAAGAGTAAAATATAAGCAAATGAATTAAAAACACTTAGGAAATAAGCATTTTCACCATATTGATTCAATATATCGGTCGAATTTGCTAGTGATAGAAATGTATAGATCGTGAATACCGAAAAAATAATCGAAAATAAATACATTCCATATTTTTTGATATTCATTCGAAAATTTTTAAAAACTAAGTCGCGAAACGTCATTCATGACCACCGCCAATAGTTGCTTCAAAATCGATAATTTGATCGAAAAACTCTTTACGATCATCGTTTTTAACTAACTCGTTAAATAACTTCCCGTCACGAATAAAAAGGACACGGTTCGAATAACTGGCAGCATAAATATCATGAGTAACCATGACGATCGTAATACCATACTCTTGATTTAAAAAAGTAAGCATCTCTAATAGTTCTTTTGAACTCTTGCTATCTAAATTTCCCGTCGGTTCATCAGCCAACACAATTTTGGGATTGGTGATAATGGCACGAGCTGCAGCAGTACGTTGCCTTTCACCACCAGATACTTCGTAAGGATACTTATCCATAATCTTAAAAATACCAAGATCTTTTGCAATCTTATCAACCTTTTTCATGTCGACTTTTTTATTCCCACTCCCTAATAAAATAGGAAGCATGATGTTCTCTTTTAATGTCAACGTATTCAGCAAATTAAAATCCTGAAAGATAAAACCAATTTTTTCTCTACGATAATTAGCAAGATCCTTCTTTTTCATCTTCGTAATATCATCCTGATCGACTAAAATCGTTCCACTTGTCACACTGTCGATCGTCCCAAGCATATTCAAAAGTGTCGTCTTACCACTTCCACTTGGTCCCATAATACTGACAAATTCACCATCATTGACCGTGAAACTAATCCCTTTCAAGGCTTCATACTGATTCAACCCAATCTTGGAAATATAGGTTTTTTTCACATTTTCTAACTTTAACATTTTCCCACCTCGCATTCATTATATAAGAATTTACTGTTATCAAACATCGATCAAACGAACAAACAAGGAAAATAGCCTTACAATTTTGTAAGACTAATGAATGTGATAATCATTGACCTTGGGAAAGAAGATCGTAAACGTCGTGTCGGTACCATAATGAGAAGAAACGAAAATTTGATGATTTAACTTATCCGCCAAATTCTTACTCAGATATAATCCATATCCGGTCGACTGATTTTCTTGATGTCCAGTATAACCCGTAAATCCTCGATTAAATACCCTTGTCAAATCCGCTTTCTTGATTCCTTCACCAGTATTGGTGAAAGATAAATAGATGCCCTTCTCATTTTGACTCGATGAAATCGTAATCTCTCCTTCTACATTCGTATATTTCACGGCATTCGATAAAATTTGATGAATGATAAAAGATGTCCATTTCTCATCGGTCAACACTTCTTCTTTTAAAGGCTCAAGATGAAGCTTAATCTTTTTGTATCCAAATACCTTACTAAAATTTTTAAGTTCTTTTTTCACCATTCGATGAAGTGGTACCATGACCGGAATATAATCATTATGAAAGTCATCGATCTTAATAAAATACAAAATCTTCGTCAAATACTCTTCCATCTTCTCAAGTTCTTCTAAAAAGCTTTCTTTTTCTTCCATTCGTAATGGTGTATCTTGTTCCAATCCCATCTTTAATACCGAAATAGGAATTTTCATATCATGAATCCAACTAGTAATAAAATCTTGATAATCTTTCTGTTTATGTTGAAGTTCTAATTCTTTTTCATAATAATGACGATAAATATCTTGAAGTAAAGCCATATATTCGGAATCTAACTCTCGTACCGGTTCTTCTAATAATAGCTGTGGCTTTCTTTCATAAATATGGAGAAGCAATACTTTCTTTTTCTCACGTCTATAATCTAGGTAAAATGTCATACAAGTAATCAAAAGCATAAACAGAAAAGCATATAACAAATCCTCTTTTATTCCCATGACATTGATACTAAGACAAATAATCAAAAACGTAAAAAAATAAACAAAGAACCATCCGACCACCAAAATAATACGACTTTTGATGTAATCCTTTATGCGCATCTTAATACATACCCTTCATTTTTGACGGTTTCGATGGAAACGTTTGTTAACACTTCTAACTTTTTGCGAAGTCGATTCATATTTACAGTCAAAGTATTGTCATCGACAAAACGTTCATCATCCCACAACTGTTCGATAATCGTCGTACGACTTACGATCTTATCACCATGTTTCATCAAGAGATTCATAATGCGGTATTCATTGGGAGTGAGTAATACTTCTGTTTTCCCATCACTTAGTTTTCCTGTTTCTAAATTCAAAAGCAAATTTTGATACGAAGTCACATTCAAAGTTTGATCTTGATAAGCATATGTTCTCCTTAAAATCGCCTGAATTTTCGTCGAAAGTAACTCGAGTGAAAAAGGCTTCGTAATAAAATCATCTGCCCCTACTTGCAACCCCATAATCTTATCCATTTCTGTTTCTCTAGAAGAGATAAATAAAATCGGAATATTTGTCAACTTTCGAATTTCACGACACCAATAAAAACCATCATAATAAGGAAGATTGACATCCAATAATATCAATTCCGGCTTTAGAGAAGTAATGTCTTGAAGTACATTCTTAAAATCCTCTACTACTGATACCTCATAATCCCATTTCTTTAAATAATCCGCAATCATCGTATTAATTTTTCGATCATCTTCTACCAATAATATTTTATACATGTTCTCACCTAAGCATATTATATCATATCTTCTCTACGAAAAAACCAAGAAAATCAACGTTTCCTTGGTTTTGAAACTTTTGGTTTTAAAGTCTTTTCAAACGACTCTTTTTTATCGTCAAAATTATAAACAGGATAATTTTGATGATCCCCATCTAAAGGATGTGCATATTCCGTTTCAATTTCTTCTGGCTCGATAGACTTAAATACCACCACATCTTCTTGGTTTAACAATCCCATGCGATACAGATATTCGGTTTCTAATTCCTTTGTTTCCACTACTTCGATATCTGAAGTACGATATCGTTCCATATCTCTGATATATTTCTTATTAAACAAATGAATTCCACGAATTGGCTTATAACGAACAAAAGCTTCTTCTAATTTCTGAAGAGCAATTTGATAAGTGTCAAGTTCCTCTTGTTTTCCACCATATTGATTATATATATAATCGTGAATCGTATCTTTCATATAACGGTCGATATAAGGAGAATCTTTTAACTTACTCCAATAAGTACCATTGTTCAGATTTTGTAAAAACTTTTGAAAAAAAGCTTTCCATCCACTATCTTCTTTCAGAGACTGATAAAGTCCTAATCTCAGTTTTAACGCTTCCTCTTTCGATAGTTCGGGATGATCGGCAACATACATATAATACTCCTTACGAACCCCATCACATAATTCGGTAAAATAATTGAGGATAACATCGTCATAGATTACCTCTAAGTCACGATTTTGCCCGTTCGTTTTATAGGAAATTACATAAATCGTTTTTTTCGGAAGATGATAACCTTGTTGATTCAAATATTGCGTAAGTTCTTCTGGTGAATTGGCATGTTCCATCGTAAAACGATCAATGACCGTCAAATCCACCTTCTCTTTTAACTTGTTATTTTCTTTCAACTTAATGGGTGTTCGCTCGTTTTTCTTACGATCGACAGCATATAACGTATAACGAGAACGTTGAATATATCTTCCTGTTTTGTTTTTCCCCATAGAGTTCACCTCAGACTTCTACTCTTTTAGTATTATACCAAAAAAACAAAATTATGACAAACAGAAAAAGATAGACCAATGTCTACCTTTCGTAATGACAACTACTGCATGCTACTTTATCTTTTTTCTGAACGAGCATTTCGCCACATTCTGGACATTTCTCACCAATCGGTTTATCCCAATAAGCGGTCTTACATTTCGGATAGTTATTACATCCATAAAATAATTTGCCACGTTTACTTTTTTTCTCGATAATTTTACCATCACAATTTGGACAATCACAAATTTCCTTTACTTCTTTTGGTTCACTTTTTACATACTTGCACTGTGGATAATTACTACAAGCAGTAAACTCACCATAACGACTTTTGCGAATCACAAGTGGGTGGCCACATTCCGGACACATTTCACCAGTTTCCTCAGCCTTTTTCTTTTCCATCTTACCAAATGCCTCTTGTAAAGCTGGATCAAAATCTTTATAGAAATCTTCTACCACTTGATACCAAACAGCACTTCCTTCTGCTATCTTATCGAGGTCTTCTTCCATATTTGCCGTATATTTTACATTGATAATATGATCAAAATACTCTTGTAATTTATCTGTCACTTCAAAACCAATCTCCGTAGGTACGAACTTCTTATCGACCATATTCACATAACCACGTGTTTTAATATTATCCATAATTGTCGCATACGTACTAGGTCGACCAATTCCAAGTTCCTCCATCTCTTTAATCAATTTCGCTTCTGTATAACGAGCAGGTGGTTTCGTAAAATGTTGTTCCTTCGTAATTTCATTTGATACGATCACATTCGACTGATAAGTATCAAATGGTGGTAAAATGGTATCTTTCGTATCTTCATAATCAGAGTATACTTTCAAATAACCATCGAAAATAATGATACTACCGGTTGCTTTAAATTGATAATTATTATTATCTAAAAGAACGGTCGTATTATCCGTCTTCGCATCCGCCATCAGACTGGCAAGAGCACGATAATAAATCATACGATACAATTTAAATTCATCATTTGATAAAAATGGTTTCACGCTCTCAGGAGTACGATTGATACTCGTTGGACGAATCGCTTCATGAGCATCTTGGACGTTTTCCGTCTTCTTAGCCGATTTCACATATCCAATATAATTTTCTCCATATTTAGAAGCAATATAACCATAAGTAGACTTAATAAACTCATCACTCAAACGAACCGAATCCGTACGCATATAAGTAATAAGTCCCACTGTCTCATCGGCTAGTTCAATTCCTTCGTATAATTTTTGTGCTAGACTCATCGTTTTTTTCGCGGTAAATCCTAACTTGTTTGAAGCATCTTGTTGCAACGTACTAGTAATAAAAGGATATTTTGACTTTTTATTCTTCGTCTTTTTGTCGACACTTTCAATTTTAAAAGCATTACTTAGATGATTTAAAACATCGTCAGCTTCTACCTCGGTATGAATTTCAAAATCTTTATGATTATATTGGAATAAGTCAGCGTCAAACTCTTTAAAATGAGCGGTAATACTCCAATATTCCTTTGGTATAAACGCTTCGATTTCACGTTCGCGATCAACGATTAATTTTAAAGCTACACTCTGCACACGACCAGCACTGCTACCACTTGTTTTCGACTGCATCAATTTGGATAGACGAAACCCGATAATACGATCCAATATTCTTCTTGCCTCTTGGCTACTCACCATATCTTGATCGATCTTTCGCGTATGTTTAAATGCTTCTGTCACAGCACCTTTCGTAATTTCATTGAAAACGACACGATCATAATCTTTGTCTTTCAATTTTAATGCATCGTATAAATGCCAAGAAATCGCTTCTCCCTCACGATCAGGATCGGTTGCTAGATAAACATGATCTGCAGCCTTAGCATCACGTTTTAACTCATCGATCACTTTTTTCTTTCCCTTAATAGGAACATAATCAGGTTTAAAGTGATCTTCTAAATCAACACCTAAACCATATTTCCCTTTCGTCGATAAATCACGAATATGTCCCTTACTAGATACTACTTTATAATCTTTCCCTAAATATTTTTCAATTGTTTTACTTTTACTTGGAGATTCCACAATGACTAAATTTTTTGACATTTCATCACTTCCTCATTTCCTCTAATTTATACACTATTCTATTTGGAAAGTCAATAACTATGACAGTATCCCCTCAATTCATTTGACAATTTTTCAAATCTTTACTACCTATTATAAATATACCACTTTTATTCTTTATGATCCTTTTATCAAATATAAAATTCAACAAATACCATTTTAACACACCAAACAAAAAACACAACAATATCGTTGTATTTTGAAACATTTCTTCAACCAAACTAATGATTATTCGATTTCAATACCAATCGGACAATGATCGCTACCATAAACGTCAGAATAAATAATAGCATCTTTTAAATGATCTTTATAAGATTCTGAGAGAATAAAATAATCGATGCGCCAACCAATGTTACGGGCTCTTACATTTCCGATATAGCTCCACCAAGTATAGCGATCTGATAAATCAGGATATAAATAACGGAAACTGTCAATAAAGCCACTCTCTAATAACTTCGTAAATTTATCTCTTTCTTCATAAGTGAAACCTGCATTACCAATATTTGCTTTCGCATTTTTAATATCGATTTCTTCGTGTGCGACATTAAAGTCTCCACAACTAATAACCGGCTTCTTTTCCTCTAATTTCTTGAGATAAGATCGAAAATCATCTTCCCATTTCATGCGATAATCGAGACGAGATAAGTCTCTTTTCACATTTGGAACATAAACATTCACCAAATAAAAATTCGGATATTCCAACGTAATCATTCTTCCTTCTTGATCATGTTCCTCGATCCCCATACCATAGGATACAGAAAGTGGTGTTTCTTTCGTATAGACAAGCGTTCCCGAATATCCTTTTTTATTGGCTGGATTTAAATAATGATCATAATGATCGACAGTAAAAGGGATTTCTTCCTCCAAAGCTTTTACTTCTTGAAGACAAACAATATCCGCATCGACGCGATGAAAAAAATCTACAAAGCCTTTCTTATAACAAGCTCTAAGTCCTGCTACATTCCAAGAAACTAATTTCATACTGAACACCTCACATTCATTTTATCATAATCTTCTCTATTTTTGAAAAAAAAGATTGGATTATTCTCCAACCTTTTCAATCATTAATTCGACCTCTAAACCATTCATATCATATGGTTCACTAATATTAGACTTTTTGATTAATTCGAGCGCCAATGTTTCGTTTTTGATATATTCTTGATGTTTTTCTAACGTTTTCTCTAACATTTCATTGCCATCGTAATAAACGCGAATACGATCCGTAATATTGAGATCTAATTCCTTACGTAAACTTTGAACTTTACGGATAATTTCACGAGCAATTCCTTCTAATACTAAATCTTCTGTTAACTCTGTATTGAGAATAACAAATACTTTCGAATTGCTAGCGGAACAGAATCCTTCTTTTACCTCTACTTTAATATCGACCATATCCGGCGTAACATCGAGATCAAGTCCATCGAAATTACCATGGTAAACCCCTGATTCGATGGCTTCAATTTCTTCGTTATTTAAAGTTAGTAAGTAATCGGCAAACTGTTTTACTTTCGGTCCAAAAATCTTACCTACAACACGATAATTTGGTTTAATCGTATAGTTCATATAATCAGTCATATTCGTAATAAAATTAACTTCTTTTACATTTAACTCTTCTTTGATGATACCCACTAAATTACCAATTGTCTCTTCGTGTCTTTGATCTAAAATAACTTCACTAATTGGTTGACGTACTTTAATTTTTACATCTTCACGAGCATATCGTCCTAAGGAACAAATATCACGGACAAGATCCATCTGTTCTTCGACTTTTTCATCGACATATTCCTCTTGATATTTTGGGAAGTTTTCAAGATGAACCGATGCATTACCAGTTAAGTTACGATAGATTTCTTCTGTGATAAATGGTGAAATTGGTGCGATCAATTTCGTTAATGCAAGCAATACTTCATAAGTTGTCTGATAGACAGCTTGTTTCGAAGGCGTTAACTCACTCTCCCAGAAACGACGACGATTACTACGAATATACCAATTTGATAAATCATCATTCAAGAATGTAATAATTGGTTTCGTAACACTGGTCAAATCATAATTTTCATAACCTTCGGTTACTTCTTTGATCAATTTATGTAATTTTGATAATAACCATTTATCGATCACTTCACGATTTTGAACGGGAATATCATATTCTCTTGGATCTACACCATCCGCACTCGCATACATTTGAAAGAAGGAATAAGTATTTTTTAACGTACTAATAAACTTTGAATAGATTTCCTTAAGTCCATCGACATCGAATTTCGTTGGTAACCATACCGGTGAAGTATAAGGCAAATAGAAACGAATCGTATCAGCTCCATATTCTTCGATAATATCAAATGGATTGATCGCATTTCCTTTGCTTTTACTCATTTTTTTACCATATTTATCTAGAAGTAAATCATTGACCAAAACATTTTTATATGGTGCTTTACCTGTTACAAAAGTAGAAATTACTAATAATACATAAAACCATCCACGTGTTTGGTCGATTCCTTCACTGATAAAATCAGCAGGAAATTGATTTTCAAAAAGATCTTTATTTTCAAATGGGTAATGATACTGAGCAAATGGCATTGATCCTGAATCAAACCAACAATCGATCACATCGGGAACTCTACCCATCAAATGACCACAATCTGGACATTTAATATGAATATCATCGACAAATGGACGATGAAGTTCAATCGTCATATCAATTTCTTCATAAGCTCGTTCCACTAATTCTGCTCTTGATCCAATCATTTCTTTATGACCACATTCACAAGTCCAAAGTGGAAGTGGTGTTCCCCAATAACGACTTCTTGAAATCGCCCAATCATTCATATTCTCAAGCCAATTACCAAAACGTTTTTCCCCAACATAATCAGGATGCCAATGCACCGTATTATTATTTTCGATAATTTTATCTTTCAATTTCGTCGTTTCGATATACCAACTTGGTTTAGAATAATAAAGTAATGGCGTTCCACATCGCCAACAATGTGGATAGTTGTGATTCATTTTAATCTTTTTAAATAATTTGTCATGTTCTTTTAAATACTTGATCACTTCTAGATCCGCATCCATGACGAACGTCCCTTTCCATGGGCCTTCTTTATATTTACCATCTTCTCCAACTGGATTTACGACTGGTAAGTGATAACGCTTTCCGACCTGATAGTCATCTTCTCCAAATGCTGGCGCAAGGTGAACAACACCCGTTCCATCTTCCATCGTAACATAATTATCACAAGTAACAAAGAATGCATCTCCCTTGACATCAATAAAGGGTAATAACTGTTCATATTTGGTGTATTCCAAATCTTTTCCTTTATAAGTTTCTAACACTTCATATTCGTCACCCAAGATAGAAGGTGCTAATTTTTCAGCCAAAATAAACTGAAAACCTTTGCTTTTCGCTTTCACATAACGTTCCTCAGGATTTACACAAAGTGCGACATTGGCAAGTAACGTCCAAGGTGTCGTCGTCCATACTAAGAAATAAGTATCTTCTCCGACCACTTTCATTGGTACCACTACCGAATTAACCGGAATTTCCTTATATCCTTGTGCAACCTCATGACTAGCAAGACCTGTTCCACATCTCGTACAGAAAGGTAAAATCTTATGTCCTTCATAAATTAAACCAGCATCGAAAAACTTCTTCAAAATCCACCATTCTGTCTCAATATAATTATTATCGTAAGTAACATATGGATGTTCCAAATCGATGAATTGTCCCATTTCTTTCGTCAATTTTGAAAAAGCCTCTTCGTTTTTCCAAACACTTTCACGACACTTTTGATTAAATGGTTCAATTCCATATTTCTCGATATCTTTTTTATCATTGAATCCTAGTTCTTTTTCCACTTCTAATTCGACCGGAAGACCATGAGTATCCCATCCTACTTTACGATATACTTGATATCCTTGCATCGTTTTATATTTACAAAAAGTATCTTTTAAGAATTTAGCCAGCATATGATGAACACCAGGCATTCCATTTGCAGTTGCTGGTCCATCATAGAAAACAAATTTTTCTTCTCCATTACGGTTTTCAATTGTTTTATTTAAAATATCAATTTCTTCCCAATATTTTGAGATTTCTTTTTCGCAATCGTTAATTTTTCCTTTGTTTAATTCTTTAAAATTCATGTTCTTCCTCCTTTAACATCGAATATACTAACAAATCTTCTCTTTCTTTCGTCGTAGGATTGATCATACGTTTTCGAAGTCTTCCTTCATACTTCATTCCTGCTTTTTCCATCACTTTACCACTAGCAGGATTCGATGGAAAATGTCTCGCTTCTATAACTGCTAATCCAACTTCACAAAATCCATAATGAAGCACTCTCTTCAAAGCTTCTGTCGCATAACCATTTCTCCACCATTTCGAACCATAAGCATAGGCTACTTCCGCTGTTTGATACTTGGAGTGAATATGTAAAAGTTCAATCATTCCGATTGGCTCTTTTAACTCTTTCAATTCCACAACCCATAAATATTTATTGTCATTATAAGCATTAATACAACTTTCCACATACTCTCTAGTTTCATCGATATTTTTATGCTTATCCCACATTACATAGGAAGCTGTTTGCGGATCTGATCCATAATTGTAATATAGTGGTTCTATATCACTTACTTCCAATTTTCTTAAAATAAGACGTTCCGTTTCTAATCTTTTTGTACCAAGCTGATTCATAATATCCCCCCATAAATAAAAAAAAGATGATACCGATTAAGGACGAGTTTCCCCGCGGTACCACCTTAGTTTATAATATTTATACACTTTATACTATAACGCGTAACCGTTCTTATCTTATCCATAAGAAACATCTAGAGTGATCTATATATGAATCTCATATCTATTTTCACCAACCATAGACTCTCTACTAATCCCTTCATATACCGTCTCTATCATCTGTTTTAAAGTTCTGTTTTATCTAATTCATCGACAACTTGTAGTTGTTCTTCGATGATCGCTTTAATTCTTCGTTTAAAGATATTAATATTTCTTCTTAACATATTTGCCTCTTGTTCCGTCTTTTCCGCCTGGAGAAGAGCTTCATTGATAATACGGTTGGCATTTTTCTTCGCATCGTCAAGAATAACTTCACTTTCCTGATGAGCAGCAACTCGCATTTGATCCGATGTCTTTTGAGCCATCAAAATCGCACGATTTAACGTCGCTTCCATTCGTTCATACTGCGCAAGCTTTTGTTTTAAACGCGTATTCTCCTCTGCTATAGACACTAACTCAGCAATCTGTTTATCTTTTTTCTTGTTGTCTTCGATCATCTGCTCTACTTGCTTAATTACTTTGTCTAAAAAAGCATTTACCTCTTCAGGATCATAGCCGCGAAGTGTTCTGTTAAATTTCTCCATAAATTCACCTCTTGGCGCTACGGCATATTGTAGCACACTTTTTTATTCTTGTAAATATTTCTACCACTCGATATTGATATCATCATTATCGTGAATATCTTTTCCTTCTGTTTCATCTGTAATTTTTCCTTGAACATTGACATTATTAGGAGTACAAAGAAAAATTCCTCCACCGATCTTTTGAAGATCTCCCCCAATCGCATAAATCGTTCCACTCAAGAAATCGACAATACGTTTTGCTTGATCACTCGTCACACGTTTCAAATTGACAACCACTGTATTACGATTTTTTAAATGATCGACAATTTGTTGTGCCTCCGAATAAGCACGTGGTTCAAGTAAGATCATCTTACTTCCACCATCATTTTCTGCTAAAGCTTCTTCCGGCTTTAAATTATAATATTCATTTGAAGTATCATTGCTACTAAAAACATCATCTTCAGTAGTAAGCCACTTTTTTAAATTCAGTCCCATTTTTTTATTCCTCCTATTTATGATCACAAGTTTTCACTTTACTATATCAATTCTACCATAGTTTCTAAAAAAAGAAAATATTTTTTATTTTTATTTTACAATTACCGTTCGAATTGCCGTATTAGTACTTCCATTACTTGATACCGTATAATGAATATAATAAGTTCCAGCGGTATTTGTATCAATACTAGATACCTGCACATCAGCTTTTATGAATGTAGTCGTATAGGATAATGATGTACCACTCTGATCTTTTGCAACAACACCAGGATCGGTAAATATCTCTCCTATTCCCACATAAATAAGTGGCGAACCATTCATAATAATCGATGGTGTATTTTCCTGATATCCATCAGGCTGCATCCCCACTGGCGTATTATTAATCAACACCTCATAAGATAAACCACCATCTTCATAAGTAACAACAACCACTAAATTTTCAAATGGTTCCCCTGTCTTAGGGTTCTCAATCGTCTTTTCTACATATCCATTTTGAATTAAAAACTCAAGTGTCAAAGTTTTTACTGGATTTTCTTCAGTAGGTAAATCATAGATGTTTTCATTTGCCCACATCTTAGCTGCTGTCTCGATATTTGCTATCTGTTGTTGATAAGAATTTTCACGCATATTCTTAATCGCTCCATCAATCACAGGAACGGCAATCAATGCTAGGACTCCCAAAATAACAATTACCGCCAATAATTCGATTAACGTAAATCCACGTTTCTTCATATTCGTCACCTATCTTATAAATCAATTATACACTAAAATAAATACAAAATCTAGATAGAAAAAGCACAACCCATAAGTTGTGCTTTATTAAATATGATCGAACTACAAATCAATCTGATAAGGACTGCTAGAAGTTCCGTCCCCTGAGCTAATGATAAGATTAGAATTTAACACCAATACCGGGCGAACCCCATACCAAAGATAGTCAACACTACTACCATACGAAATGCCATAGTTGTTGATGCGCCCCACACTGGAAGAGGAGTTTACCCACCGATTCATATACCAATAATTGATATTCAAATCATTTCCACTGTATCTCTGTCCATATGATGGTAATCCTATATAGGTACTAACACTTCCATCATACGTGTTGTTCCAATGTTCCTTTTCTTGCATCTTCGATCGCATTCATCACAAGTGGGGTTGCGATCAAGGCAATGACTGCTAGTACCACAATCACTGCGAGCAATTCAATTAACGTAAATCCTTTTTGTTTCATTTCAATTCCTCTTTCCAACAAAAAAGAGAGGGTAAATATTTACCCCCCCTCCGTGTGCATATCGCACACTCATTTTATTATTTATTTTATCAAACAAAAAAAGATTTTTCAATCTTTTTTTACAATTCTTGTCTTTCTGTCGGCAACAAAAGCACATATCCACTTTCTTTCAGTGAAATTTCTTTCATTACCTTTTGATACTCTTCTAAACGAAAAGAACGAATTCTGCTAACTTCATCGGTTAATACCCTATGATATTCTGTCATCTGCCAAACAATTCGATCATTCATCATATAAATATCATCGCTCTGATAGATACGATTGCTGATTAAAATCTTTTTATATCTTTCAAAATCTTCATCCGTAATCTTGGTATTCTTCATTTCTTTTTCGATTGCATTCAATAAATCATTTGGTTTTTCGCTTTCACCATCAATTGCGATGACTAGATAATCACCATAGTCAGTCATCATGACACCTAAACTACTGGTAATAATCCCTTCCTTTTTCAATTTTTCTACTAGTGTTGATCTAGTTCCAAAATGAATATCGAAAAAGAAGCTCAAATAAGGCAAACGGTTCATTTTATCTTGTTCATTCCACTGACGCATGTCAACTTTTATATTGTAAGATATTTTAGGAATTTCAACATTCATATGAAAAACAATTTTTTTCTTATGTAAATGTTTAGGTTCTTGATAGGTTTGAAGTTTGATTTCTTGTTTTGGTCCAAATTGTTTCTTTTTTTGATTTTCCTTAATAAGATTAAGAGTTTCCTCAGGATCGACATTTCCACTTATAACTAACATCATATTAGATGGATGATAAAATGTCTCGTAACACATTTTAAGCTCTTCCACAGTAATTGCTTTAATATCATCTACTGAACCAATTCCCGGATAACGAACAGGGTCTTTGGAAAACACTTGATCTAATAAACTATAGTAAAGTCTACTACCTGGACGATCCAAATACATTTTTGCTTCTTGTATAATAATTCCTTTTTCTCGTTCCACATTTTCTTCTGTTATATAAAGTTCTTGAACAAAATCAAGTAATGTTGTCAAATTTTCAGCAAAACAAGTATTACCACTAAACTGATAAACTGTACGATTGAAAGAAGTATAAGCATTCGCACTTGCACCTCTTTCCGAGAATAGGTTAATTGCATCTCCTCCATCTGGTTGTCCAAACATTTTATGTTCTAAAAAATGAGCAATCCCATGAGGAACTTTAACCATCTTTTTACTTCCTCTGGGAACGAATTCATCGATACGACTACCATAAAATGTCGTAAATGTTGCGTATTGGCTATTGACATTTTTGTTTGGTAAAATCTTTACTTGTAAACCATTTTCTAATGTTTCTTCATAGAGAGTAAGATCCAAATTTTCAAGCTTCGTCTTCTTCATTCTTCATCTCTCCTTCCAGCAAATAAATCGTATCCATGTGAACTTTCTTCGCTACTTTCAAAATATCTTCTTTTGTAACCTTTTTGATATTCTCTAACTTTTCATCACGTAAATCCGTATGAAAATTAAGATGATTAATCAAACTTGCAATCATATTCTCTGGAGAATCCGTGATTTCTAAATAAGCAGATGTATAAGTCAAAATACCATTTTGAATCTGTTCTTCAGTAAAATTACCTTTTTCGATTTTTTTCATGCTATCTTTAATCAATTTAACCGCTTTTTTAAAATCGGCTTTTTCAATACCTGCAAATATTTTTAAAATACCAACAGCTGATTGATAATTCGACTGAATCGTATAACATAAAGAGTGTTTTTCTCTTACAGTACGGAACAAAATGGAATCTGATCCACCACCTAATAAATAATTATAAATAGGCATCACATATTGATATTCAAAAGAAGTAAGAGGTTCTACCTTACACCCAATTACCAATTTACTTTGATTAAATTCTTTCGTTTCGACAATTGTTTTACTTCGTTTACGAAATTTTGTCTGTTCGATCATAGGATCTTCCCCAGGGTGTTTTAGTGTATTAATCGGAATTAATTTACGCAAAATATCAGGATAAGAAATACCTGCTACATTTCCACATACGACAATATTCAAAAGAAAACTTTTGAGTAACTTTTGATAATATTGGTAAAGATCCTTACCATTTATTTTTTCTAATAATTCTTTTTCTCCATATGGATGGTAGCTAATAGAAGAATCCGGCATCATTTCTTCTAACATACGTAAATTCGCATACGCTGTTTGATTCTCCCAAAAAGTACGAAGATTTTCAAGTAATACACTACGAACAAATTCGACTTTTTCTTCTGGAAAAGCTCCATCTTTTACATCTGGATCAAACAAAATATCATGAATCATTTCCAGTGACTTTTGAAGCATACCTTCCTCGGTATATTTTTCATCTAAAAAAACAAATGACATTTTCAAACACAAATATTTACCAGATTTTAATGTTCGATAACTCCATTCCATGCCATATAAGTCATCACTTGCTAGTTCCATCGTTCTTCTCGTTGGATATTTCTTACAACCTTCTAATAATACAGCCATCAAAAAATTAAGATAACTAATATCTTCTTTTTCAATTTTTTTCTTAAAATCAAATTCAATTACCGTTCGCTTAAAACGATCTGTTGGGATCACATATACTTGATATGCCCCCATATCATAACTTGTATAGTTCATAAGTCACCTCAACTTTAGTATATGTAAAAACGTATATTTTATAATTTTATAATAGAGATTCTAAGGCTAGTTCAACCATTTTGGTGAAAGCATTTTGACGTTCTGCACTCGTGGTCTCTTCTTTCGTTTCAAAGTTATTGGATACAGTAAGTAAACAAGCTGCCTCTTTCCCTAAATGATTCGCATTGTGAAAAAGCGCAAAGCTTTCCATTTCAACCCCTAAGCATCCTTGATCCTCATACATATCATGGTAGTCAACTGTATCACTATAAAAAACATCGCTACAATAAATTTTCCCCTTATGAACAGGAATATCTAACTGAGAAGCAGTATGTTCAATTTTGCTTACAAGTGCTGCTGATGGATATAAAGTAGTATCTTTGGTTCCATCTTGAATAAAAGCATAATGAGAATCAGAATAAACCGATGTTTCCAATACAACATCATATAAGTTTAAATGTTTCGTATAAGCCCCAACCGAACCAATACGAATGATCTTATCAACATCGTAAGCCGTAAAGAGTTCATAAGAATAAATTCCCATACTTGGACATCCCATTCCAGAAGCCATTACGGTGATATTCTCACCTTTATATGTACCAGTATATCCTAACATACCGCGAACACTCGTGACTAATTTAGCCTCTTCCAAATAGGTTTCGGCAATCATCTTAGCTCGTAATGGATCTCCTGGCATAATTACTTTCTTAGCAATTTCATGTTTTTTTGCTTCAATATGTGGTGTCATGATACCCCTCCTCTATCTTTTGATATAGTATTTGTTTTTCTTTTTCATCGATAAACGCTCCTTTGATTGCATTTATATTGATCTTTTTTAAATCGTCCCACGTAAAGTGAAATAATTCGATTAAATCTCGATACTCATCGGTCAAATTAATTTGAGAAACCGTTCGATTATCCGTATTAACTGTTACTAACACATGATGATATAATTGAAAAATTGGATGATCTTGTTTCTTTAAAACAGCCATGGTATCGACATTGCTATCCGGACATACTTCTAAAATAACGTGGTTATGTTGCAACTGTTCCATTAAAGCAGAGTTCTCGGAAGCACGAATTCCATGACCAATACGCTTTGCCCCAAAGGATAATGCCGCCTCAATACTATGATAATCACTTGCTTCTCCTGCATGAATCGTAAACGGTAAATCATAAGCTCTTATTTTCTGAAATAACTCTTCAAACAGAATCGTTGGATACTTTGATTCATCACCAGCCAAATCAAGTGCAATTCTACGATCTTTCCATTTGTTTGCGAGTTCGATCGTCTCAAAATTATGAATATTTCCATTTTCGATATCATGTCGCATACAACATAAAATTAAATTACTTTGAATTCCTTCTACTTCTTTCATACTAGACCAAACCGTATCCACTACTTCTTCTTGTGTTAATCCTTTCTTCGTATGAAACATAGGTGCGAATCGAAGTTCTGCATAAATGACATGTTCCTCTTTTAAATCATCTAATAATTCCTTTGTAATTCTCTTTAAGTTTTCCTTTGTCTGCATCGCTTCAATCGGAAGATCAAATTTAGTCAAATAATCGGTAAGAGAATGGGTTTCTTTACTCACCATCATCTTCTCTTCTACTTCTGGTAAAGGAAGATTTAATAGTTCACTGACCGTCTTTGGTCGTACAGAGCCATCAATATGTAAATGTAATTCCACTTTCGGTAATGCACGAATCTTTTCTGTTAGTGTTTCCATATTTCACCTTCTTATTCATTGTAACACACTAAGAAAAAAAATCAAAACAAATTACATAGTCGTTCGGAAATGACTTGGTACTATTTTGACAATTTTCTGATGATCTTTCTTAGAATACAAAAAAAGGAAATAATTCCTTTTTTGCAACAACCTTATTTTTTCAACAACGGTTTCAAAAATTGTCCCGTATAACTTTCTTTTACTTCCACAATCTCTTCTGGTGTTCCTTTAGCGATGATAGTTCCACCACGATCTCCACCTTCTGGACCTAAATCGATAATATAATCGGCTACTTTAATGACATCAAGATTATGTTCGATGACCAAAACCGTATCCCCATTATCGACAATTCTCTCTAAAATGACTAATAGCTTTTTAATATCATCACTATGTAAACCAGTCGTTGGTTCATCCAAAATAAACATACTCTTTCCGGTTGGTCGTTTTTGAAGTTCTTTCGCTAGTTTGACACGTCCAGCTTCTCCTCCAGATAATGTAGGTGCACTTTGTCCTAATTTAATATAAGAAAGTCCAACATCTACTAACATTTGTAACTTATCTCGTACTTTTGGCACATTCTCAAAAAATTCTAATGCTTCTTCGACACGCATTTCTAAAACATCGTAAATATTTTTCCCTTTGTATTTAATTTCCAATGTTTCATGATTATAACGCGTTCCGCCACATACTTCACATGGAACATAAACATCAGGCAAGAAATGCATCTCGATTTTCTTTACACCATCACCCCAACATGCTTCGCAACGTCCACCTTTGACATTAAAGGAAAATCTACTTTTATCATATCCTCTAATTTTTGCTTCTTTTGTTTGAGCAAATACCTCACGAATATCATCGAAGACACCTGTATAGGTTGCTGGATTACTACGAGGAGTTCGTCCAATTGGATCTTGTGAAATATTGACTACTTTATCGATATTTTCTAATCCTTTGATTTCTCTAAATTTTCCTGGTTTTACTTTTGTTTTATAAAGATTAGATGCTAATGCTTTATAGACAATCTCGGTAATCAAACTACTCTTTCCACTTCCGGATACCCCCGTCACACAAATAAACGTACCAAGTGGAAATTTAACATTGATATTTTTCAAGTTATTTTCCTTTGCACCTTTGATCTCTAAAAATTTCTTATTACCTTTACGACGATGCGCAGGTACTTCAATTTTCTTCTTTCCACTTAAATATTGTCCGGTTAAGCTATTCGGATTTGCCATTACTTCTGCTGGTGTTCCTTCTGCTACCACAGTACCACCATGTAAGCCAGCTCCAGGACCAATATCCACCAAATAATCACATGCTAACATCGTATCAGTATCATGTTCTACCACGATCAAAGTATTTCCTAAATCACGCATTTCCAACATCGAATTAATCAATTTCTGATTATCACGTTGGTGAAGACCAATACTAGGTTCATCTAAAACATATAGGACTCCAGTTAAGCGAGAACCAATCTGAGTTGCAAGTCGAATGCGTTGTGCTTCTCCTCCGGATAACGTTTCCGCACTGCGATCAAGTGTCAAATATTCAAGTCCAACGTTAATCAAAAATGATAAACGAGAATTAATTTCCTTCAAAATCAATCTGGAAATTTCTTGTTCTTCTTTCGATAATGGTAGCTTTTCTAAAAAAGTATGCAAGTCAAAGATACTCATCTGTGTCATCTCATAAATGTTCTTTCCACCAATTAATACCGATAACACATCACTGTTTAATCTAGCCCCATGACAGGCTTCACAAGGAAGTTCCATCATAAATTGTTCGATCCATTCACGAATCCAACCACTCTTTGTTTCCATATAACGACGTTCTAAATTCGTGACAACGCCTTCATAGTAAGCTTTCGTATTACGTGTATTTCCATTTTTTGCTACGTAATTAAATTCGATCATATCAGGTGAGCCAATCAAAATAATATCCAACTCTTTACGAGTAAAATCTTTTATTGGCTTATTTTGATCGATATGATAATAATCACATACTGCATTCATTTGTGTCGAATAAATACTGTTTGGATCATCCAAATTAAGAGTTACAATCGCTCCTTCACGAATACTCTTACTTCGATCTGGAATAATTAAATCTTCATCGATTTTTAATTTTACACCTAATCCTTTACAATCCGGACAAGCACCATAAGGAGCATTGAAACTAAACATACGAGGTTCTAGTTCTGGCAAACTAAAATCACAATCAGGACAAGCATAATTTTCGCTCATCACAAATTCTTCACCACCAACCACATCGATGACGACTTTTCCATGTGATAACTTGGTAGCGTTCTCAATGGATTCATAAAGGCGACTTCGAATATCCTCCTTCATGACCAAACGATCGATCACGACATGAATATTATGTTTCTTGTTCTTCTCCAAATTGATTTCTTCACTTAAATCATGTTCTTCTCCATCGACACGAACACGAATATATCCATCTTTCAATAACTTTTCAAAAAGATCTTTATGAGTTCCTTTTTCACCATGAACGACCGGACTAAGAACACGAATTCTCGTTCCTGGTTCCAATTCCAAAATACGATTCGTCATCTCTTCGACACTTTGACTACTGATTGGTCTTTTATGGATGGGGCAATAAGGTACTCCAATACGAGCATACAAAAGCCTGAGATAATCATAAATTTCGGTCACCGTCCCAACCGTACTTCGAGGATTACGATTCGTCGATTTTTGATCGATACTAATCGATGGACTAAGACCTTCTATACTATCGACATCAGGCTTTTCCGTCCCACCTAAAAATTGTCTTGCATAAGCACTTAAACTTTCAACATAACGTCTTTGTCCTTCCGCATAGATCGTATCGAACGCTAAACTACTCTTTCCGCTTCCCGACACTCCGGTCATAACAATCAATTTATTTTTGGGCAATTCGATATTAATATTTTTTAAATTATTTTCTCTTGCACCTTTGACGATAATTTTATCCATACTCTCACCTCAAACACAGGTATTATACCATAACTAGGTTTATTATAATATACCATTTTTAACCAATTTTCGATATTCATATTATAGCAAACATTTGTTTGTTATGCAATAATCAATTGCTTTTTTATATATTTTTATTATAATGAGAAGAGAGGTGAAAGAATGAGGCGAACTGTTACCATCAATGGATATTATCGTCATTTTAAAGGTTCTATTTATCGTGTGATTGCCATTGCTAAAGATTGTGATAATTTATCGTTAAAAGTCGTATATCAAAATACGAAAAATGATGAGGTTTGGATTCGTGACTATGAGGAATTTTTATCAGAAGTAGATCATCAAAAATATCCCAATATCAAGCAAAAATATCGTTTTGAAGAAATAGAACCATCATTTCTAAATAATAAAAAAGGTGATTGATTAAAATCACCTTTTCTTTATTTTAATTTTAAAACATGTGCTACACCGTCATCTACTTGAACTGCTTGTCCATTGACTACTACTGTTCCATCCATAATTTGACCATTTTCAACGGTTAAATCAACATGATCTAGCATTTCCACAGGATAGATATCGTTTAAATGATATTCATAAGCTAAATCGCCTTGTTCGGTAGCAAAATGACAACCACCATTTCCACATTCTCCATTTAATTCAGAACCATTTAAACCAGTATTGATGTCTTCAATAAGACCGTTTGTTAAATCGAGTGCTCCAGCTTCCTTACTAAGAACATCTCCCATTTCTTTTTGTTTACATCCTGAAAGTATCATTGTTTCCACAGCCATCAATGTCACAAGTAATCTTTTCTTACTCTTTGTCACATAAAACTCCCCTTTCGAGGAAGTATTATATCATATTTTTTTATTTTATCAAATTAGTCTTTTGGTTTGAAAAATAAACATAAGAAGAACGAAATAACAATCGCCGAAATAATACCTGTACTAGTCAAATCGAACATTCCCATCGCAAGTCCCATAAATCCAAAATCACCAGCTTTTTCTAAAGCACCATGAATGAGTAAATGTCCAAAACTAGTAATCGGTACCAAAGCTCCTCCACCTGCCCATTGTACAAATTTATCATAAATACTAAACGTATCTAAAAAGGCGCCTACGACGACAAAAATCGTAGTCACATGACCAGGTGTAAGCTTTGTATTATCTAGAATAATCTGTCCCAGTAAACACACAAAACCAGCAAATAGAAAAGCATTTACATAAATCATTCTACTACCTCCAAACTAATTGCATGAGCAATGGCAGGAATACTTAATTTTTGATTGACCATCGTCGTCGAATGAAGTGCTCCCGTCGCAACTAATAGAACACGTTTTAATTCTTTTTTACGCATCAAGTCAAAAATATAACCATATGTCACTAACGGAGCACAGGCTGGTCCACTACCTCCAGCATGTACATCTTTCTCTTTTTCTAAATCAAAAATCATACAAGCAGTATCATTATAATTTTTCAAGTTAATGTGATATTCACTTTTCATATAATCCTTTAATATTTGTTTCCCATATACACCTAAATCACCAGTCAACACTAAATCATAATAATCGATTTCTCGTTTTGTATCATTTAAATGTTGACAAATCGTACTAGCTGCAGCTGGAGCCATAACTGCTCCCATATGATAAACATCTTTGATTCCCATATCGATAACTGTTCCAACTGTTGCACTTTCCACACGAATTCCTTTTTTATCATAAGATAGGTAGGCACTTGCACCTCCTGTTGTCGTAAAAGTTGCCGTCTTTGGTTTTGGCCCACCATATTCTACTGGATAACGAAATTGTTTTTCTGCTCCATTATTATGAGAAGAAACACTACAAATACAGTTTTTTACTTGTTTTGCTTCAATCATATTAGCACCTAAGATAAGACCTTCTACACTAGTTGCGCATGCACTATAAACCCCGAAAAAAGGAATTCCGATATTGCTAGCTGCGTAGTCAGAAGAAGCAATTTGATTAAGTAAATCACCAGATATATGAAGATCGACATCAAATCTCGTTTTCCCTACTTTTGCGAGTACAATATCGACACTATCTTCGATCAATTTCGATTCTGCTTGTTCCCAAGTGGGTTTTCCAAAATAAAGATCATTGTACGTCTTATCGAAATAAGGCGATAATGGACCTTTTTTCTCATAAGGACCTGTTACCGTTCCCGTTCCATTGATATAAACATTTTTATAACGAAATGTCATAGTGCACCCCCAAACAAAAGAAGTCTTAAAAGTCCAAAGACATAGGCACTTACCACACCAAAAATAATAACGGTTCCCGCTAATTTCAACATATTCGCACCAATACCTGTCACAAAACCTTCTTTGCGATATTCTAAAGCTGCACTCATCATCGAATGAGCAAATCCCGTAATTGGTACGATAAGTCCACATTTTGCAAAATTGACCCATTTGTCAAAAAAGCCAAATGCCGTTAGTAAACATCCGATAAAAATTAAGGTAATGATCATGAATGTTCCAGCTTCTTTTGTTGGAATATCCAAATAATGAGCATAAAATTGTACAAGTAGTTGACCAATTACTCCCATCACGCCACCTACTAAAAAAGCGATCATTCCATTATAAAGACGATTTTCTTTTGGCGTATGCTTCTTAACCAAATCTTTATATCTATTCTTTTCCATAACATTCCTCCTACCAATATTATGGAATTGGATTTCCAAATTTATACATCATAATCACGATTCACAAAAAAACGATATTAGAAATCAACCTAATATCGTCATAAGACTCCAAGCAGCAAAACTTCCAAACAGAATTCCCGCTACCACTTCAGCAGGATTATGACCAAGTTCTTCTTTTAACTTTCGAAATCCTACTTTAGCATTTTTACCAAACATTTCATCCATAATATGGTTAATCGTAGCCGCTTGTTTTCCACTTTCCATGCGAAGTCCCATCGCATCATACGCAACTACCATCGAAAAAACGAGGGAAATCGCATAGAGTGGTGATGTAAATCCTTCTCCAATTCCAATCGCCGTTGCAAGGGAAAATGTAAACGAAGTATGACTACTAGGCATACCACCACTTCCACTTAATAGACGTCCCCATTTCAATTTATGACCATCGACCGACTCGATCGTAAATTTGATTAATTGCGCTAGAATAAGTGTTACAATCGGTACGATAATATAACGGTATTCTCTCATATTCTACTCCTAACTGATTTGATTTAAATTTTTTAAAAACGATTTACTTTTTAAATATAATCCTGTATAACGATCATAATAATCATCTAAAAAATCATCGATCTCACGTTTCACTTTTGAACTGACATCTAATTTACTGATCTTCGCTAAATCGACATAATAGAATAAGCGAATTAATTTGATCGTTTTCTCATCGACCACACGTTCATTCGTATAACAATTTCGACACACATATCCACCTTTATCGGCAGCTAAAGTCGTAATTCCATGATCACTGCCACAAATACTACATGCATCTAAAACTGGTAATACTCCTAAATAGTCTAGATATTTGAGCTCTAAAATATCGGTAATGACCATCGGATCAAATCCTTCTTCGATTTTCATAAGGGCACTAATGAGTAACTCATAAATACCATCACGATAAGACTGTTTCATCACTTGTTCTGCTAATTCTAGTAAAAAGGAGGCATATGTAATTTTGGTAATATCTTTTTTGATATTTTTAAACGAATCTTTTACATCGACACCGGTCAAAGTAGAAAGCTTGTCCTTTTTATAATAAAGATGAAACGTTCCATAAGTAAGTTTCCCACTGACACTACGAAGTTCACTTTTCATCGTTTTGGCTCCTTTCGCCATCACACCGATCACTCCGTGTTCTTTCGTTATAATATTTAGAATCTTACTTGTCTCTCCATAAGAACGTTCACTGACGACAATTCCTTCGATATCCTCAATCATATCCAAACCTCCCAGAGGATGAAAAAAACAAGATCAGATCATTTTTCTTTCTTATATTGTAAGTAATACTCGATCTTTCCTGTTTTTTCAAACAATTTCCACAATAATTCTTTTTTCATATGATCACCTATTACTATCTTGTTAGTAATATATGTGATTTATTCAAATTCGCGATATCCAAATTCTGACAAATATTTTTCGCGATCGCGCCATTTTTTAACTGTTTTTACAAACAAATTCAAATATACTTTCTTACCTAAAATCTCTTCCATTTCTTTTCTTGCTTGCATGCCAATCTTCTTAATCATTTGCCCACGAGCTCCAATGATAATCTTTTTTAAAGAATCACGATCGACAATGATATCTGCATAAATAGTGACACTAGACTTTCCAAATTCCATACTCTCAATCAGACAGCTAACAGAATGTGGAACTTCTTCATCGGTTAAACGAAAAATCTTTTCACGAATCAATTCTGATAAAACAAATTCAATTGGTTTATTCGTAATCTCTTCTTCTCCATAATATTGTACCGAATCTGGCAAATATTTTTTGATTACTCCAATTAACGTATCTGTGTTTTCCTCTTTTAAAGCAGAAACTGGAACAATTTCAGCAAACGGATATAGATCTTTATATTCGGAAATCTTCACGAGAATTTGTTCCTTTGGCATTTTATCGATCTTATTGAAAACTAAAATAACTGGTTTTTCCACTTCTTTTAATTTTTCGATAATATATTTATCGCCACCGCCAAGTTCCTGTGAAGCATCTACTAAAAACAAAATAAGATCGACATCACCGATACTATAATAAGCTTGTCTATTTAAATATTTTCCTAATTTATGATTTGGTTTATGAATCCCTGGTGTATCAACAAAGATAATTTGCGTATCATCATGAGTATAAATCCCTTGAATAATATTACGTGTCGTTTGTGGTTTATCCGATGTAATCGCAACCTTTTTTCCAATTATTTGGTTTAAAAGGGTACTTTTACCAACATTCGGTCTCCCCACTAAACTTACAAAACCAGATCTCATCCTAAATCCTCACTTGTAAATGGATGAGGAAGAATATCACTCATAAAATAATGTTCTTCTCTCTCCTCATTCATGATCACCAATTTACTATCTTTATGGAAAAATTCGGCTAGTACTTGTCTACATAAGAAACATGGAAAAGCTGGTTTCTCTCCTTTTGTCATCACATATAATTCACGAAAGTCCTCTTTCGTATAACCTGCTGTGATCGCCGATGTAATTGCATTTCTCTCGGCACAAATAGTAGCTCCATAACTTGCATTTTCCACATTGACACCTTCAAATGTTCTACCATCATACATGACAACAATCGCTGCTACCGGATAATGAGAATAAGGCGCATAAGCATTTTCTAATAATTCTAATAAACGTTTTTTCATAGATCCTCCTATAATAGTTCTAATATGTTCGGAACAAAAACCAAAATTCCCACAATAAGAGCCGTAATGGCAAAAACAAAAACAGAAGCACTCGCCGTATCTTTGGCAATCTTAGCAAGTGGATGAATTTCCGGACATGCAAGATCGACAACCGCTTCGATCGAAGTATTTATTAGTTCCGTCGCAATCACTAATCCAATTACTAGTAGAACAAGTAACCATTCGATCATCGTCAACTTCAACAAAATTCCAGCAACGACGACGACGATTGTCGCCAAGGCATGGACAAGCATATTTTGTTCAAATTTAAAGGCATATTTTAAACCTGCACAAGAATAACCAAAACTTCTAAAAAATCTTTTAAATCCCATTTTTTTCTTTTCTTCACGAACTTCTTTCATAATACTCTCCTACCACATGATATAATCAACAATTTTTGGAATAAAAATAAGACAAAAGGAAACGAAAGATATGCTTGCAAAAACTGCTTCAGCCGCACTTGCCGTATCTTTCGCAATCTTAGCTAAAGGATGAATTGCCGGTGAAACCAAATCAACCACTGCTTCAATACTAGAATTCATCAGTTCAATTGCCATCATTAAACCTAATAATAGAATTGTAAATGACCATTCCACTAACGAAATTTGAAAAAAACAACCTAATCCGATGCAAATCACCATCGACCCTAAAATCAAATGCAAACTAAATTCTCTTTGAAAAGCATTCTTTAATCCATGTAAAGCAGTACGAATCACATCTTTTTTATTTTTCTTTTTTGATTCCAAAGCCATTTAAAATCTCCTCCTGACGTGTAAACATCTCTTTTTCATCTTCAGGATTCATATGATCATACCCCAGCAAATGTAAAAAACCATGAACAGCCAAAAAAGATAATTCTCGTAAAAAGGAATGACCATATTCCAAAGCCTGCTCCTTAGCCTTATCCAAAGAGATATAAATATCTCCCAACACACGCATATCATCATACTCAATATCCTTGACATCCTCTAACGCAAAAGTAATCACATCAGTAGGTCGATCAATCCCACGATATTCCAAATTTAAGCGATGAATATATTCATTATCAACCAAAATAATATTAAAAACTAAATGTTCTAATTTCTCGTATTGAATCGCATAATCGATTACCTTTTTGACTGTATCTAGCTCTGGAACTTCGACTCCTGTTTCATTAAAAAATTCTATTTCATTCATGTTATACTCCTGTAATTAAAATTTCGGCAATTGTCAAAACAATGATTAAAGCTATTACCGTAATTATTATATTATAAACCCATGTTTTTTTCAAGATTGGTGGAAAACTATCACGAAGACGATCTAAGAAATAAAAAATACCAAAACCAATAAAAGCTCCTAAAACATTCAAAATAATATCGTCGACATCAAATACACGACCAATTAAAGATTGTGTCGTCTCGATCGTCAAGGAAACAATTAACGATAACAAAAAGATCGCACTCGGCTTTTTTAACTTTAAAAAATAAGAAATGAAAAAACCATATGGCATAAACATCAGCATATTACCAGCCACGTTTTTAATAAACATACGACTACCAAATTCGTATCGAAACATCTCTTTAAAAGGAACAAAGTTAGATGTTGACCAACTGACATCCTGAAACGTGACAACATAGAATAGACACATAATATAGATAATAAACCCCAACATTAATAACTCTTTATACAAATACACTTCCGTTTTATTTAAAATCACATGGGCGATTCGTAATGATATTAAAATCGTCATAACAATCAACATCATGGGCCATACATTTTCAAATATATTGATAATTGTAGCTCGAAACATATTATTCTCCTTCTTCGTCTTGTTCTTCTTTTAATGGTTCTTCTATCTTTTGATAAGCAGTAATATCTTCAAAGACAGTAAAAAACATATCTACTTCTATCTTACTCTCTTTTATTTCAACTTTCAAATTTTTACTATCTAATATTCTCTCCTTGTCACCTAATTTACTCTTCATCTTTTCGATTCCTAATTCTTCTGCTGCAGCTATAGCTTGTTCTTCTGTATAAATATTTTCAACTACCTCCACTTCCTGTTGTGTTTCTTTTACCAAACTAAACGGTAAAAAACGATGTTTCCAAATTACTTTCTCTTCTATATTTTTATTTTTATATGGCGAAAAATTAAATAATTCAAAACGGAAATTTAAAAAACGAATCGTATAAACGTCTTTCGTCTTACCAGTGATTTTTCTTTCATGATAAACATACGGAAATTCAATTGTACTACGATACCAGACTTCCCCATAAACAGTACCTTCTGCCCTCGTATAACTCTTTACTTCATCATTCAATTTGATTTCCCCTGATATAACGACATCTCCAGCACTCACATAATCATTCACATTCCGAATAATTTCCCCACTAGTAGCATGTACCTCTTTAATAATCGCACTTTTTTCAGCAATTACATTTTGATTACCACTCTCAGTATTCGTATCTGGCAATTTCCTCTCCTCGACGCGAATGATATACTTTGTCCCTACATTTTCGATCTCCAACCATTCGATGGTATCCTTATGTCGTTCAATAATATCATTTTTAATCGTCTCCAATTCGTGAAAATTTTTCTTAAAACTTCCCTCTTTAATCCCATGCTGTTCTAATTCTTTTTGTAGTAACGTTCGTAAATCCTTATCGGTATGAACAATCTCGATCGTAAAAATAATATGACTCAAAAAATAAAGAAAGCAAATTCCTACTACGATAAAAAGAAACAAGACACGATTCATATTGATTACTTTCTTTATTTTTATCATACCATAGGTATCGAGTAATGATACCTCATAAATCGATTTTAATTCCGTAATCTTTTCATATTCTTTCGCATATACTTTAATATTTACCTCATTTCGATTCGGATAGCTCATATCTAAAATTTCAATATTATGACTGATTAACCTTCGAATAAATCGTTCGATATTCTTTCCCTTGATATTTAATTTTATGACATTTTTAAAACGATTAAAAAACTGATTTTTCACACGATCACCTCAATTCGATACTTTTAATCACACCTGTTACTAACACTTCATCATGTAATAATTTTGAAACAACTAACCTTTCACCTTTTATTACCAAGGTACCATCTTCATAATCAAGCATAACTTTCTCCGAATCAAAATGACCAATTCTTTTATAATTAACTACATCAACACGATCAGGATAAACAGAAATCGCGAATTCTTCTTCTAATAGATAGTTACGAATACGATTTATTACACTCATAGTCTCACCTATATCATTTTATTAAAATAGAGTTTAAAAAAGACTAATTCCCTGGAAATTCGCTCTTCTCCTCTAATTATAATATACCCTACTCGTATAACGATTTCCTCTAAAAAACAAAAAAGAGAGGAAATATTCCTCTCCGGCTTCATATTGCACACTCATTTCATTTTATTTTTAATACATCAAACAAAAAAGCGTTTTTCTATCTTTATTCCCATATTACTCTACTACTTCTAGGTTACCACCATACTTGATATCATAATCATCCAATAGCTCATAGAATTCATCTTTATCGATCATTCTCGTATTTTGAATATTGATTACAATATCTAGTATATTATATTCATCTAAAATATAATAGAGCTTCTTTTTTAAAATCTGAATGTTTTTCTTGTTGACAATTCCTTCTAAGTTGACATATAAAGTATCTCTACTATACTCAATATCCGTTTTAAACATACCGATCACCTAGGATAACTATAGCACATTACCAAATTTCTGCCTATTCATTCGACAAAAGTAGAAAAAATAAGCAATTATCTAATAATTACCATATAAACCGAATACTTTTTGTGCTATAATTTGGTTAGGTGATGTACATGAGAGCAAAATTAGCAATTATCGTAGGGAAATTATTAAAATGGTGTGGAGATCTTATTGGGAGGGGGTCTATTACTCCAGGTACAATTGCCACCAAATTATATCCACACTTATGGGAATATTTAAAACTTCCTAAAACAGTCATTGCTGTCACGGGTAGTTCTGGTAAAGGAAGCGTCACTAGTATGATTACGAAAGTTTTAAGGGATTCAGGATATCAGGTTGTCTATAATGATAAAGGGTCAAATCTGACGGATGCGGTATTAACCTCCCTATTAGGAGAATGCAAACTAAATGGAAAAATAAAAGGAGAATATTTAGTTTGTGAAGTCGATGAACGTTATACCAAATATGTGTTTCCTAAAATTAAACCAAATTATGTAGTGATTACCAACTTAACTCGTGATCAACCACCAAGACAAGGACACTTCGATTTAGTATTTGAAGAAATTAAGAAAGCGATCGATGATTCTATGCATCTCATTTTAAATAGTGATGATCCTTACCTTTATAAATTTACATTTGATCACAAAGGACCAATTACTTATTACGGAATTCATAAGAATCAATATTCCTATACGAAAAGTAAATTTGAAAATCTAAATTTAATTTATTGTCCAAAATGTCATAAAAAAATGATTTATCACTATTATCATTTTGAAAATATTGGCGACTTCGAATGCGAAAAATGTCATTTTCAGAGAATAAAACCACAATATGAAGTGACAAAACTCGACTATCAAACATCACTCATGACCATCAACCAGGAATATCAATTACACATGCCATCCAATATTTTATATTGTGTTTACAATACTCTAGCTTCTTTTACTGTATTATCACTACTTGGGCTCGAGCCAAAACAAATTTGTGAATACATTTCTAATATGAGCTATAACACAAAAATATACGATGAATATACAAGTAATGGAAGACAGGTAGTGGTACTCAATAACAAAAATGAAAATAGTACGACATTCAATCAATCACTTCTCTATGTCGATCAACACAAAGAGCCTAAAACCATTGTAATCGGATGGAAAGAGATCAGTAGACGTTACCATTATGATGACCTATCTTGGCTATACGATATCGACTTTGAAATTTTAAAAGATGATTCTGTCGATAAAATACTATGTGTAGGTATTCATCGCTTCGATATTGCGACACGTATGAAATATGCAGGGATCGAAGACAAAAAAATTCTTGTTTTTGAAACCTTGGAAGAAATGATGATAACCTTAAAAGAGAAAACGAAAGGTTCTATTTACGCCATTTTAAATTTTGATTATGTCGAACCATTTAATACACTAATGAATACAGGTGATAAAAATGAAAATAACGATCGCACATCTTTACTATGATTTGCTTAACCTCTACGGTGAAAGTGGAAATGTCAAAGCACTAAAAAGACAATTAGAAGATCAAGGAATCGATGTTACAATCAAATTTGTAACCGTTGGCGATGAACTAAAATTTGAAGATTACGATTTTGTCTATTTAGGTATGGGAACAGAAGAAAATCAACACCTAGCGTTGAAACATCTGATCACTTACAAAAAAGAAGTAAAAGACGCTATTGAGAAAAAAACATTCTTCCTAGTGACAGGTAACTCGATCGAACTATTTGGAAAAGCGATCTTAGATAAAAATCGTAAGAAAAGAAAAGGTTTAGGCTGTTTTAAATATACGGCGAAAGAAGAAGATTTTCGTATGGTTGATGAAGCTTTGATGCAAGCTGACTTTCTAGAAAAACCAATCTTAGGTTTTCAAAATCAAAGCAGTGTTATCCGAGATAATCAAAAACCAATGTTCCGTGTCATAAAAGGCATTGGTGCCTATCCAAAAAGCGAAGGAGAAGGTATCCATTATCGTAATTTCTACGGAACGTATCTAATTGGGCCAATTTTAGTACGTAATCCCGAATTCTTAAAATATATGACAAAAGAATTAATTTTGAGTAAAAATCCAAAATTCAAAATGAAAAAATTTAAACTAGAACTTGAAACCAATGCATATGATAATTTTATTAAAATGCATTATCAACATGTTATAAACAAATAAAAATGTGGCAAAATACCACATTTTTTATTTATCTCTTAAACGAGCACCAGTTTTCGTCTCTACTTCACGAATCATTTTATTAAAAATCGTCATGACTTCTTCATCAGTCAAGGTTTTCGTAGGATCTTGGAAGGTTAAGGAATAAGCAACTGATTTTTCATTTTCTAAAACATTTTCTCCGACATAGACATCAAAAACATCTAAATCACTCAAATATCTTCCACCTACTCGTTTTAATATATTCATGACGGTTTCACTCGTCATATCTTTTGGCATAACAAACGCTAAATCTTTATGAATAGAAGGATATTTAGGGGTTTCTTTAAATTTAATAATACGTACTTTTTTCGAAAGTAGCTTATCGATACTAAGTTCGAACACATAAATTTCTTTTTTATTGATCGAAGGATGTACTTGTCCTAAGTATCCAATTACATCATTATCAACTAATACTGCACAACTTCTACCAGGATGTAATTCTTTTAAGATTGGTGTCGTTTTAAATTGATAACGATTATTAAGACCTAAATATTTCAATATATTTTCGATGATTCCTTTCAATAAATAGAAATCGACTTTGACACGAAGTTGTTGCCAATCGTTCGAAAAATAAGTTCCATATAGTAAACCAGCAATCTTCGCTTCTTCATGATAACCGTCTTCTTTCGTATATACACTTCCCGCTTCAAAAATCATAATATCATTTTGCTTACGGGCAACATTGTATTCCCATACTTTTAGTAAAGATGGTAAAATACTTTTTCTCATCACCTTTTTATCATCGCTCATCGGTTCTAGTAATACGACATCGTCCGTTTCCTTATCAGTAAAGAGATTCGCTTCTTTTTCACTTACCAAGGAATAAGTGATCACTTGACTTAGTCCCATACCTTCTAAACGACGACGTAATTCTTTCTCCATTCTTTGTTTCGGAGAAATTTCACCACGTTTGATTGAAACAATTGGCATATGTCCTTCGACATGATCATAACCATAAATACGACCTACTTCTTCGATCAAGTCTTCAGCAATTTCAATATCCAAACGTCTCGTTGGCACGACGACATGCAAGTTTTCGCCATTTACTGTCGTTTCAAATCCCAAACGTTCGAAGACATCACAAACGATATCAATCGTTAAATTCATTCCTAAGACTTGATTAATTTTTGATAAAGTAACATCGATTTCCTTATTCTCATGGTGCGCTTTATCGTGAGTTAAAATACCGCCTGTCACTTCACCACTCGCATATTCTTGTAACAAGTAACATGCGCGTTTTAGGGCAAGCTCCGTACGATTTGGATCAATCCCTTTTTCATAACGATTACTTGATTCACTTTTCAGAATGCGTTTCGATGTATGACGAATATGATAAGAGTCAAAAATTGCAGATTCGATAAAAATATTCTTCGTATCCATCTCTACTTCCGTTGACAGACCGCCCATGACACCAGCTAAAGCTACCACTTCTTTATCATTGGCAATGACAATGTCCGTATCATTCAAAATACGATCTTGCCCGTCCAATGTCGTAACATGCTCTCCTTCTTTGGCATCACGAACAATGACATGATGTCCTAATCGATCAGCATCGAACAAATGAAGTGGTTGACCATATTCTAACATGACATAATTACTGATATCGACAACGTTATTGATAGGTCGAATCCCGCTTGCCATAAGTCTTGCTTTCATCCATCTTGGACTTTCTTTAATCACCACATTTTTCACTAATTTTCCTAAATAAATAGGCGCATTCTCGGTTTTTACTTCCAATCGATAATGATCGTTGATATCTTCTTTTGACTCCTTAGAATCGATAATCGGAAGTTTTACCGGGCGATTATAAATTGCTCCTATTTCATAGGCCATTCCAAGTACACTTAATAAATCAGCTCGATTACTCGTGAGCTCGAAATCGATTGCTTCATCGTCAAACCCAAGATAAGCTAAAGCATCACTTCCTACGATGGCATCATCTGGTAAAACATGAATTCCAGCTTTATCTTCTTCCGTTACATATTTACTTTCCAAGCCTAGTTCAGCTAAAGAACAAATCATACCATTACTATCAAGTCCTGCTAGTTTCGCTTTCTTAATTTCGATTCCACCAGGTAATGTCGCTCCTATTTTAGCAACAATTACTTTTTGCCCAGCATCCACATTAGGCGCTCCACAAATAATTTGTTGTACCTCATCTCCTAAATCCACTTCACAAATATGAAGCTTTTTACTTTCTGGATGCATCTTACAAGACTTTACATATCCCACAACAAGATTCGTAGCAGCACTTATCGGTTCGATACTTTCGTATTCATTCCCCGCAAATACCATTTTTTCAGCAAGTTCATGATAGTCGATATCATGAATATCGATATATTCACTTACAAAACTTTTACTGAGACGCATTATTTATCACCTCCGTTGACACGATTAAAATCATTTAAGAAACGAACATCATTCGTATAAAAATTGCGAATATCGTTAATACCATATTTCAACATAGCAACTCTTTCTGGTCCAATTCCAAAAGCAAATCCGGTATATTTTTCTGGATCGTATCCATTATCACGTAGTACATTTGGATGTACCATACCTGCTCCTAAAATTTCAATCCAACCATTTCCTTTACAAAGTGAACATCCTACTCCACCACATTTGAAGCAAGAAACATCAACTTCGATCGAAGGTTCTGTAAATGGGAAGAAACTAGGGCGAAAACGAATCGTACGATCTTCTCCAAACATTTTTTTTGCAAAGATTTCAAGCGTTCCTTTTAAATCGGCCATCGAAATATTCTGATCGATTACTAATCCTTCTATTTGTGTAAACTGATGAGAATGAGTTGCATCATCGTTATCTCTTCGATAAGTCTTTCCAGGACAAATCATACGAATTGGTCCCTTTTCGCTATTTGCTTCCATCGTACGTGCCTGTACAGCAGATGTTTGTGTACGAAGTAACATTTCATCGGTAATATAAAAACTATCTTGACTATCACGCGCTGGATGACCTTTCGGTAAATTCAATTTTTCGAAATTGTAGAGATCTTGCTCGATTTCTGGACCCTCTACAACATCATATCCCATCGACGTAAATAGCTCTTCTACCTCATCGATCACTTTTGTAATCGGATGAGTTCCTCCAACATGCACTTTCGTACTAGGAAGTGTAATATCGATGGTATCTTCTTTTAATTTGCGTTCCATTTCGATTCGTTCCAATTCTTCTTTGCGCTTTTCTACCAATGTATTTACTTCGTCTTTAAGATCATTTAACGCTTTTCCAAATTCTTTCTTCTCTTCCGTAGATAAAGATCCCATCATACTACTAAGAGCACTAATAGGCCCTTTCTTTCCTAAATAAGTTGTACGAAGCTCGTTTAACATTTTTAGATCACTTGCATCTTGCAACTTACAGATGACTTCTTGTTTTAATCCTTCCATTTTCTCTTTCATAAATCCTCCTTGTTTTCTTGTGGTATAAAAAAATCACATCCTAATAAGGACGTGATGACGTGGTACCACCTTAATTCGTAGATTATTCTACCTCGAGACTATAACGCGTCACCGTTTTATGTTTTCTCATAAACTGCTCCAAGACGAATTCATAAAGTATGACGATCTATTTCCACCAACCATAGACTCTCTATTCGCCTTTCCTTTATTACTACTTCTCTTCTTCGCTTTGATAACTAGTTTTAATTATATCATAAAATAATTAGAATGCAAGTAAAACTTTATGAAGCAGTGCATTCTGTACTTTCGACCAATGTCGTTTTCACATTACGATTTTGCCCAACTTCTACTCTCACTACTCTCGATAGAGGCACATTCGTTCCGGTTTTCGCATCTTGAATTGGTTCTTGTAACATTCCATTATCCACTAATTCCTGTAAAGTAATACAATAAATATCACCGTCATTTAATGGATACGTATTTTGATTACGATCGATCCATAATTCCGTTGCACTATAAATAATTTCTAAAGTTGCGTCACTTAGTTCATCTTTCGAACGATTGAGCTGATTGATAATAGGTGGAAAGGCAATGATAGCAAGTACCGCAATCACTGTAATAACTCCCAATAACTCTGCTAATGTGAATCCCTTTTTCATATATCTCCTATTTTACCTCCGTACAATTTCCCGACTTAACAATATTATGTTCTGTTATCTTACCATCTTCACCAATGCGTATTTCGACCACTCTTGTCAGTTCAATTTCTTTACCTGTCGAAGCATCTTCTAATGGTTCAAATAACAAATGCTCATCTACTAATGTCTGCAAAGTCACACAATATACATGATCTTTTTTCATAGGATATGTATCTGGATCATCTTTAATATAAAGATCAGCAGCATTGTAAATCAGACTCGAAGTAGCTTCGCTAATACCTTCCTTTGAACGTTTAATTTGATTGATAATGGGAGGAAATGATAATAGTGCTAATATCCCCAATACTACAATTACTCCTAATAATTCTGTCAATGTGAATCCTTTTTTTCTCACATTATCACCTATCCTTATTTATCATTATAATGGTTTTTCTAGTATTTGTAAAGCAAGAAAAAAAACAACTATTTCGTTGTTTCTTCGTTTTTCTTAATAACGTCTTTGCCTTTATATGTTCCACATTCTGGACATACTCTATGTGGTCTTACTTCTGCTCCACATTTTGGACATTTTACCGTTCCATTCGCACTGATCTTGTAATGAGTACGACGCATTCTTCCTCTCGTCTTACTTACTTTTCTAAATGGTACAGCCATGTTAACACCTCTTTCTTATAATAGATCTTTTAGCTTTTCTAATGCTGGATTAATTTCCTTATTTTCTTCTTCCGTTATGAATTTCCATCCTTCTCCCTCTAATTTCTGTTCTTCCATGAGAGCTTCTGGACTCACAACACGCATAGGAATTTCCATTAATATATTTTCCCATATTATTGGTAAAATATCAAGGGTATTCTCCTCTTTTTTTTCATTTTTACCAATTTCTTCGAGCATTTCTTTTAAGTTTCCTTCTACATCAATATGAAATGGATGGAAAACTGGTTTCAATGTGATCGCGCATGGCAATTGCATCACACCATCGATCGAAAGACGTATCTCTAGTTCACCTAGCGCATCTTTTTCGATGACTCCCTTGACTTTCACATCATCGAGCGATAGTAGATCTCCTTGTTTTAAATATTCTTCCGAAAAAGAATAAATCTCATCGATCGCGATATAAGAATCAAAACCTGTTTTTAATCTCGTTAAATCAATTTCCATAAATCACCACCAGTTTTTCAACATTAACATTATACAGAACTTTTTCTTTCTTTGCAACTAGTGCTTATAAAGAAGCTTTGGTTCTTTTTCTTGTAATATGTTTTGGTATGCAGCATAACATACGTAAGATACGCCATCCTCTACCATTGTCTCTAGTCCATTTAAATCATGATAATCTAAACGATTGACATACTCTGGTTGATAGAAACGTTCATAATCTTCTTTTCTCATATAAATACCTGTATTGACATCGTAACAATAATCATCTTTTTCCAACCATGAATGAATCACACGAAGATTCGGAATTTGTGAATTGACATATCCTGTACAAATATCTGCTTTTAAATATTTCGCACAGATTCCGGATAAGGTATGACAATTTTTAGGACCTAATAACTCGATATTGGTCTTTAATTCCTGTAATTCTTCTGATGGAATTTGATCGTAGAAATCTCCGATCAATAATGGACCATATGCACTATCAAACAAACGATCACTACCATTTTTTAAAACGAGACGGGCCTTTGGAGCAATCGATCCTAATTTCTTTTCTCCATTCACCACTTCCGATAATTCACTGATAAAATTCAATTTTTTGATTTCTTCAAATTGATCTTCTATCTTATGTTCATAATCGATAAAATACTGAGGAAGGAAATGATAAGAAGAAAAGTATTTATTCATAAAATCTAAAGTTAAAACCGCATTCGGGTGTTTTTCCATCTCTTTTTTTACTTCCTTTAATACATGCAATTCCCTTCTTAACTCACTATTCCCACTGATCGTACGACCCAAATCATGTTGAATCTCTCGTACACTTTCCACAATCATACGACGTAAATAACGATCGATGGCATCGATGACTATCTCATCTGCCCTTTTGATTTCTTCTATTACTTCTGCTTTAAACATTTTATCACCTTTTTCAAAATACGTATTCCCTATTATATCGGAATCTTACGAATTGTCAAATAGATTTTTTTCTGATATGATACGTGCAGGTGATAGTATGACAACAATCGGTATCATATGTGAATTTAATCCTTTTCACAATGGACATTCCTATTTTATTCAAAAAATAAAAGAAGCATACCCCGATAGTACCATTATCTGTGTGATGAGCGGGAATTATGTCGAACGTGGTGAAGTGAGTATAATCGATAAATGGCAAAAAACCAATATAGCTCTAGAGAATGACATTGATTTAGTCGTCGAACTTCCTTTTGTTTTTGCTAGTCAAAGTGCCGATTTATTCTGTAGAGGAAGCGTTTCGATCTTACATGCCTTAAATGTTGATCGTATCATCTTTGGAAGTGAATCCAATAACATTGGACTACTAAAGTCGCTCGCTCATGTACAACTGACAGATGAATATAATCAAAAAGTCAAAAAGTATATGAAAAATGGTGATAACTATCCTACCGCAATGGCCAAAGCATTTGATGATTCAACAGATATTTCCAAACTTGGACCAAATGATACATTGGGGATCGGTTATATTCGAGAACTAGAGAAATTACAAAGTTCCATTGAAGTATCGACGATTCAAAGAACCAATGATTATCACGCGACCGATATTACAGGTTCCTTCATCAGTGCAACGGCTGCAAGAAATTTGATCAATCAAAAAATAGATGTTTCCTCTTATCTTCCATACGATATTACCAAAATGGCACTTCATTTTAATGATGATTACTTTTCTTTATTAAAATACAAAATCATAAGTGAGACCGATCTCAGTAAATATCAAACAGTCGATGAAGGAATTGAACATCGATTAAAAAAATATGTTCTAGAAGCGAATAATTTCGACGAATTGATCCAAAAGGTCAAAACCAAGCGATATACGTATCACAAACTATCGCGCATGTTCATTCATATTCTCACTTCTTTTACAAAAGAAGAAGGAAGGATTTATAAAGAACCAACGTATATACGCATATTAGGATTCAATCATAAAGGAAGGCAATATTTAAAAAAAATAAAAAAGAATTGCCCACTTCCGATTCTAACAAAGTATCAGGCTGGATATCCAATGTTAGAGATAGAAAGTCGTACTTCTCTTATTTACGATCAAAGTTTAGAATATCGCCAAAAAACGATTCAAAAATAACAAGGAAAGGACAAAGTCATGACTTTGTCCTTTTTCACTTCTCTTTGTATATTGATACATACGATTCTAACATTCATCTACGATTTTAGTGTATCATTTACAATCATAATTACCATTTTTCATGATGAATTCTCGTAACATCAAATTTATTATTTACACTTTTCTCTTCATTAGGATAACCCAATGCCATCAAGGAAAAAACATGATAGTCTGTAGGAATTTCAAAACGTGTACGAATTTTCTTTTCGTCTTCTCCATCGGGCTTGATTCCCAACCAACAAGTACCTAATCCTAAGCTAGTTGCTTCTAACATCATATTTTGCATACATGCTCCCATATCTTGTTGCCAAAACTCGGTATTAGGCTTTGCGATACAAATGATACAACAAGGAGCTTCTTTTAACATCAATGCATATTTTTTGATTTCCGATAATTCCCATAGACAATTTTTATCTTGAACCACGATAAAGTTCCATGGTTCATTATTCTTTGCAGATGGTGCATTCATCCCAGCTTTTAAAATTTTCTCAACATCTTCTTGTGCAACGTCTTTTGTTTGATACTTGCGAATACTTCTTCTCTTATAAATTGTCTCCATACTATCCCTCCTATTTTTGACATTTTGGACAATAATAAGTACCGCGACCCCCAACTTTGATCTTCACAATATCATGACCACAAATCGGACATGTTTCCTTTCCATGAACGAATAATTCATGTTGAAACAAGCCATGTACTCCTTCTGATGATTCATAACTTCGAATCGTCGTTCCCCCAGCATGAATCGCTTTTTCTAAGACGATCCTCGTATTATCAATAATGGCTTGTAGTTCTCGTTTCGTTAGACTATTTGCCGGTGTGAGTGGACGAATATGACTCATAAACAAAACCTCATCATCGTAGATATTACCAATTCCAACAATAATACTTTGATCTAATAAAGCTGTTTTAATGGGAATTTTTTTATTTTGAAATTGCTCTTTTAAATATGTTACAGTAAGTTTCTCATCCCACGGTTCTAACCCTAACTCATTTAAAGGTCTACGAAGATTCAATTCCTCCTTTTTAAGCAAATGCATTCGTCCAAACTTTCGCGTATCATGATATCGAAGCTCTCTTCCATCATCAAGCAGAAAAGCAACATGTTCATGCCTTCCCACCTCATCTTCTGGTGCTCGAAACAAGTATTTTCCTTCCATACGTAAATGACTCAACAAATAATAATCCTCTAACTCAAATAAAATCCATTTCCCTCTTCTTTTTAAATCGACAATTTCTTGATCTACCAATTCTCTTTGAAAAGTTTCAAGATCTGGAAATTCAATGATATTAGGGTAAAAGATTCGTACCCCTTTAATGACACGTCCAAGAAGTTCTCTCTTGAGCGTTTCTTTCACTGTTTCAACCTCTGGTAGTTCTGGCATTCAATCACCTTCCTAAATTTATTATAACATATCAAAATATCCTTATAACAAATAAAAAAGGAATTCACCCCATAATTAATTTATTATTATAACATAATAAAACTTTTTCATATCTCATTACAAAATAAAAAATCTAGATTTCTCTAGATTGATATATAGATAGAAAAATAGGGCTCCATCATAATGACAGTGCCCTTGCAAAAATGTATTACCATTTTTTCCTTGCATAGATAATATAACATATTTATTTATCTATGTCAAACCATTTAATCAACATTTACATTATAATGATTTTTAATAATTTTATCAAAATAAGCATATATTGACTGCAATAGTTCATTATTATTATAATATTCTTTATGTAAAATTATTCTTTCATAAAATAATTCTTTTATATCTTTGACCACATTCCTTTTAACCCCTACACTTGTTACTATTTCATTAAACATATAAAGAGTATAAGTCATTTGTCTGATTCTAGAATTACTTAATTTATGATTTCTTGCGTCTTTTCCTATCCCACAAGCATTTAAATAATTAACTATTTTATAGTCGGGAGCATATTTATTATCTTTTTTATCAAGATCACATAAAACGCAAGAATTATGAGCAACTGCATTTCTTAACTTTACAATTTCTCTTAAAATAAACACATTCTTAATTTCTTTCTTCAACTGGTATTCTTTGGCAAAAAAGTCGTAAAAATTTACTAACTCACCAAATGTTATGATCTCAAGAAATTCCCAAACAGGAATATTTTCTAATTTTTTATCTTTATCCATATCATATTTAGAAAATATTTTTTGATAATATTCACTCCCCACTTTTTTAAATATACTATTATGTATCTTTTTTGGAAATTTTTTGTCATTAAAATCCTGTGCTAAATACATATTAACAATTCTATATCCATCTTCCTCATTAATCAACTCTATTAGATTCAAAATTCTAATTTTTAGGTAATGTTCAATGTCTATGATCATTTTAAAAAATAGTAGTCTTATTCTGTGATCAATAATGGCCAAATCTTTCAGATAGGCAAAATCTAAATCGATAAAACGATCAACAAATTGACCGTTTATGAAATATCTTTAAAAATTATATTTATATGCTGTTATATTATAATAATTATTGTTATCTCTTAAATATTTTTCTGCTTCTTCTTCTGTTATTAATTCAAATTTGATATTTTTATTCTTTAAATAGGGACCCATTTCCGATACTTTCATCATAGGTCTTAATGTTGTTTCCTTAAAATGATCATTCATGTTACTTCACCTTCTTTTATAATTGTCTCCATTATATCATAATCAGTTTATTATGCTAATATATTCCAAACAAAAAGGCCAAATTTTTTTGACCTTTTTAAGTTATTTTGAATTGCTTCTCATGAAAAATATTAATAACGCTTGATATATTTCTTGGTATGTATTCCTTCTAATTCAGCTAACTTAAACTCATATCCCCAATCATAGTGATACATAAAAACCGTTTGTAACGCTATAGAAGCACGCATTAAAGCATCATGACAACTCTGAAAAACAGTATCTTTTATAATTTCTTGATAACTTCGTTTGACAATTCCAGCTTGGGCATCTATTTCACCCGTTCGAACAAACCATGTTCGAATTTCGCCAGCAAATCTAGCTCCTTCTTCCATTGGTATATGACTATCTTGATAAAACTTCAGATACTCTTCTATTCCCGCATCTTTTCGCATGCTATCACCGCTTTCTTAATAAGACTATTGCTTATTATATCATAACTAGCTTTAATATCAAACAAAAAGATAGATATTCGTTATCACTTATTTGTGTGATGTTTTATGTTTCCAAAACTGAAACACATTAAGAGAAATCGATAAAATCAAAAAACAAACACATAAAATAGAGGAAATAGGAATATTTGGTGTTTTGGAAACTTCATTTACATAAATAATATATTCTTGGTTCGTACCATCTTCCGCTGTCACTCTTATGACGATCGCATCTTGATCCGTTAAATTTTGATTTCCATATACTTGATAAGTAGCATTCTCATTTTCCGTTTCAATTTGTAAATCTAAAGAAGACGTTGTTACTTTTTCGAGAACATAATATGTCGTCTCTTTATGAAAATTAATTTCATGATCAGCAATTACAAGCTTACTTAAATAGGCGTTATTGGATAAAACGTTTTCTAATCTATTTACATTTATCCTATATGTCAAAATCGTACCATCTTCCGCTGTCACTTTTATTTCGAAGACATTATTACCAACATTCAAGTTTAAATGATCCGGCAAAGTGACAACAGCTTGATCATCCGTTGCCTCTGCACTGATATGGATCACATCAATACTATTGTCTACTTCTAATTGATACTCTACTTTATTTTTATCAAACACGAATCCATCTACATCAACCGTCAAACTCTTAAGTGTCGCATCACTACTCTTATGATCCACATTCTGACCATAATTAGTATCTGGCGTTGAGGTAGATGGAGTATTATCGTGACCTGCCTCCGGTTCTTCATCCGGTATTTCTACGACTGGAGTCGAAATATGAATGTTTCTAGTTACCGAAGAGATGGCAAACTGTTCAAAAGCAGCATCGGAAAAATAGACAGAATCGATCATTACATTCGTATCACCAGCTGTACTTTTTGCCTTAATCGTAAATGTCGCAATTGCAAAAGTTCCACTTTTATTCGTATCGGTATATAATTCAATTTGGCCACCATCTCCATCACCTTGCCAAATAGAATCCGTCTTTACGCTCACTAAAGTTAACTGATCTCCTACTTTAACTTTCGCACTCACCGTAGACACTTCTTCGTTCGCTGTTCCTGTAACATGACAAGTGGTACTTTCCTGTGGAGAAAGTGTAGTCTTATCACAACTTACATTTATATTGCCACTTAAAGCGCCTACTTGAAAAGGAAATAATGCACCGAATAACAATATTGTAAATAGTATTTTCTTTTTCATTTTCATTCTCCTAACTATTGAAACGGTTATTCAAAACAAATAAAGCAATTTTTATCAAAAAAGAAAACAAAGTTTGTTTTCAATTTGAAAATTAAATTTTCTTAAAGCAATCTTTCTTTTTTATCCATATAAAAGCAATCATTGCCACAAGAACAGCACCAAGTCCAATCATATACAATCTTGATACTCCTGTATCAGGATTTTCTACCGGAGTAGACCCCTCATCATCTTTTCCTGGATTTTCCTCACTATCTAATCGTTCTACATTGATCGTGTAAATTAATTCTTGATTATCACGATCTACGACTTTTACAAGTACTGTATTATTCCCTACTTTTAAATCGGTGATCTCTCTTGGCCCAAAATCATCGACAAACGTCACAAAGTCTGGATTTTGGAGTTCACTCGTTAATGTTAAACTCGTAACATCATGTTCAACCGTTACCGTATATTCATAAACGGCCTCTTGTAATTCAATTTCTTGATTATTAATTGCTAACTTACTAAGCATTCTACTTTCTGGCCTATTTACAATTAATATATAGCTATTTTCAATACTGTTTTCACCTGTGACGTTTATTTCAAATCGATTTTCTCCATAAGATAATTTTTTTACTCCTATATCACCAGTTATAGTAGAAGTATCACTTGTTTTCGTTGCACTAATTTCAATACTAGAAACAGTTGCTCCTACATCGATACGATAATTCGTTATATCAGGTGAAAAACCCGTAATGGTTTTTCCATCAACCGTCAAATTACTTAATGTATTGATGGTGGAAACGGATGAAATTTGTATTTCTACATCAGGTACCGTAAAACTCGTTTCCTGAAAATCAGCATCCGATAAATGAACATCCGTTAGCGATACATGAGTAGATACGCCTCCGGTATCATCCGCCTGGACAACAAACGAAGCAATTTTAAAAGTTCCAATTTTATTGACATCCGTATATAACTGAACATTTCCCTCTTCGCCATCACCTTCCCAAATAGAGTCTGTACTTACACTCACGAGAGTTAAATGCTCCCCAACTTTAATTTGTGCGCTGACAGTCGATACCTCCTCCGTTATGTTTCCTGTAACATGACAAGTGGTACTTTCCCCAGGGTCTAAGGTTACTTTATCACATTCTAAATTTACACTTCCATTCAAAGCATTTACATGAAAAGGAATCATTGCTCCCAGCACTGTTACGATTAATAATACTTTCTTCTTCATATTAATTCTCCAAATTACTTATCTTACCTTTTATAAATTGATACAACTTTCCTACATCAGTTATTCTTATTTCTTCATCCATTACAACATCACCAGCTAAAACATAACATTCATCCATCGTAATCTTATTTTTCAAATATTGATACAATTTTCCTACATCGACAATACTGATATTTCCATCTCCAGTCGTATCACCTTTCACAATCACGATATATTCTGCTACTAATGTGTCATCCAATGATATTTGTACTTTATCACCAGTCGCTATTTTCTCACTTTGTTTTACCTCACCTTTGACACTATATACCTTTATATTATAAATATCACTTAAACCAAGAGATAAATTACTGCTAACAATCCCGAAAGGAAGCTCAATATATTTTCCGTTCACCTTATATCCACTTGATTCTTCGATATCTAAAGGAGCGATTTTCCATACTGCTTTTAATGTCATATGATCCGTTACTTTTGTTTCAAAGTCATATGGTTCTCCATTGAGTTGCCATTCTACAAATGTATATCCAGTCTTTGTTGGATTCTCTGGTTTATCGACAACTGATAAGTATTCTTTCGTTTGCGTATCAACTGGTGTTCCTCCATCTGTATCAAATTGAATTTGATATTCGTTAATGTCCCATACAGCTTTTAATGTAATATCCTCTGTAACAGCAGTTTTAAAATCATAAGGTTTTCCATCTAATTGCCACTCTACAAATGTATATCCTTCTCTTGTCGGTGTCTCTGGCTCTTCAACCGTCTTTCCACTTTCTACACTCTTTTTTACAGGAGACGTCTCGCCATCTTCATATTCAAAAGTTACAATATGAGTATCTTGTGATTCTACAACACTTATTTTAATCGTTTGCTCCAAACCATTCATCAATACCTTCAACCAATAATCGCCAACTTCTGCTTGTGAAATATCCTCCACTTCTTCCCATGATGTATCATAAATAAGATATTCTGCCTGTGGTACATCTGCAGCACTAGCCCAATAATAGGTTTCATCTTCCATATACAAGTCAAAAGAAATATCAGAAGTATCTAATGAGGTTCCTTTTTCAATATTAGTATTCGTTTTTCCAAAATAGAAATGATTAAGAATCAGTCCTTCATCATATGCCATTTGCGTAGAACCTCCGCCATCAAAGCGAATCGCATTTACACATCCAAGTTCTACCATCAATTCAACTTGTGATTCAGCGTTTAAAGTTCCCTCCGTTGTAACTAAAACATAGTTACCGTTTGCTTTTTGACCAAATAAAGTGACAGCTGTTCCACTATAATTCCAAAAGTCAGTACCACTATAATCGCCTTTTCCCCAATGTACACTAGAATCTCCATCGACAATCAACGTGTAAGCTCCGGAAACACCTTCACTATAATTAACATGTTCTCCATAATCCCATGAGTTTGGATCTGGATCTCCTGCATATTTGTAGAAAACGCCGTCTTTCCAACCATTGTAAATCAATTTAAATTCATTATTTTTATTAAAATAAGCCGTTACAAAACCAGAACCATATGACGGTGCGGTTTCTAAAGTATTAGAACCATCTTTACTAATATATGTTAACCAATTACCATTTTTCTTAACAGCACCCGTTGGGTAACCATACATATTAGAACTTGAAGTAGCCGTGAAAAAACCAGCATTAATAGAACCCACCCAATAATACTCGTCATTGGCTGTAAGTTCTTTATCATAAAAATTATTCAAATATTTTGGCAAATAATCAGAACTGTTATAACCCGCATAATCCACTTGGAGAAAGGTACCATTTGTATCAGTCGTATCGACCTCTAAAACATTATAACTAACTCCAGCATACTCACCTCTATATTTATGTACACCAGGAACAACGCCATTTTTCGTATAAATACCAATAGCTGTTGCAACCATTCTAGTATAAGTACTACCACCAGAACCATTGACCACTTTTATTCCCGAAGGTTCCATTTCAACCAAAGCCAAAACCGGATCTGTAAGAAAAAGAAAACTAAATAATACCAATATAAACAACACACCGCTTTTTTTCATTCCACAACAACTCTCAATCATCCAACCTAATTCACTTCATTCGCGTTCTAGTCTATGTTAAGATAATTATAACATTCTAAAATCAAAAAGTAAACGGTACAACAAAAAAGAGTATGTTATCCATACTCATAAATTATTTTTGTTTTGGTTTGATTACTTCAAGGCCACCCATATATGGTTGTAACGCTTTTGGAATTTTAATACTTCCATCTGCTTGATAATTATTTTCTAATAAAGCGATAAGTCCTCTTGGAGTCGCCAATACTGTATTATTGAGAGTGTGCAAATAATAATTACCTTTTTCTCCTTTTGTACGAATACCAAGTCTTCTTGCTTGTGCATCTCCCAAAGTAGAACACGATCCAACCTCAAAGTACTTTTGCTGTCTTGGGCTCCATGCCTCAATATCACATGATTTTACTTTCAAATCAGCTAAATCTCCACTACAACACTCTAATGTACGAACAGGAACATCCAAGCTTCTAAAGAAATCGACAGTAAAACGCCACATCTTATGATACCAATTCATGGAATCTTCTGGTTCACATAGGACGACCATTTCTTGTTTTTCGAATTGGTGGACACGATAGACACCACGCTCTTCAATACCATGAGCTCCTACTTCTTTACGAAAACATGGTGAGTAAGAAGTTAAAGTGAGCGGTAATTCTTCACGTTTAATGAACTGATCTTTGAATTTACCAATCATAGAATGTTCACTAGTTCCAATTAAATACAAATCTTCATTTTCAATTTTGTACATCATCGCATCCATTTCTTCAAAACTCATAACGCCTGTTACAACATCACTACGAATCATAAATGGTGGAACACAGTAAGTAAATCCTTGGTCGATCATAAAATCACGAGCATAGCTGATCATAGCGGAATGAAGTCTAGCAATATCTCCCATTAAATAATAAAAACCATTTCCGCTTGTTCTACCAGCACTTTCTTTATCAATTCCTTGGAATGACATCATGATATCAGCATGATATGGTATTTCGTAGTCTGGCACCACCGGATCGCCAAACTTTTCTACTTCGACATTCTCGGTATCGTCTTTACCAATCGGAACACTAGAATCAATAATATTTGGAATCACCATCATACGTTTTTTGATTTCTTGATCTAATTCCGCCTCTCGAACTTCTAATTTTTCTATTTCCGTACCATACCCAGCAATCTCTTTCTTGACAATTTCGGCTTCTTCTCTTCTATCTTCACGCATCAAAGCTCCAATTTCACTACTTCTGCTATTTTTTAAAGCACGTAAATTATCTCCTTTTAATTTTACTTCACGATATTCTTTATCGAGCGCTTCTACCTCATCGACTAGTGGTAACTTCTTATCTTGAAACTTCTTTTTAATATTTTCCTTTACTAATTCTTTGTTTTCTCTAATCAATTTAATATCGATCATATTCTCATCCTCTCTTTTTAAATAATTAAAAAAGACTATCATTAGGAGCGAAATCTCGCGGTACCATCCTAATATAGTCTTAATTGGGGTAACGGCTAGGCCGGAAATGTTTCCATTTCACTCAGGAGTAGATTCACAAGATTCCCTCATTCGTTCTCACCAACCACGAACTCTCTTTGGATTTCCTCTTATTACTAAGTTCCATCATCGTTTTTTATTATTTTGGTTTTTCGTAATTAAATTATACTTCCTTTTCTTGAAATAAGCAAGTATTTTCTTATTGTTTTATGATTTCTTACCAGTTTCTTTTTCCGTCCACGAATTAATATGCGTATTGATTTTACGAATTCTCTCATCTTTCTTTTGTAGAAAATGTTCAATTTTATGTGCCAGATCATGCGCTTCTTCTAACGTCATTCTACCATCCATACTAATTTCCATATCGAGGGTATAATAAGGACCATACTTCAACAAATAAAAATGATCGACTGACTTCACTTTAGGTTCTTTTAAAATAGAAGTAATGAAGGAATGACGGTATTCTTCATCTGTCTCCTGCTCGCCTAAAATGATACTAACATTTTCTTTTATAATATGAAAACCAGTATGAACAACAAAGAGTCCAACGATAATAGTCGCAATCATATCAGCATATTTTAACCATGTAATCGTATCGGAAAATTGCATCAAAATAGAAGACAGAAGAACAACGACAGAGCTGATCACATCAGCACTACTTTCTTTCCCACTCGCCACTAAAATGCTATTCTGATATTTCTTACCACAATAAATTAAATAATAAGCAAGTAAAAATTTTGAAATGATAGTGAATAGACTCACACCAATAACTAAGATCGATGGAATTGCAATTTCCCGATTCATGGAAGAAGCAATAATCCCAAAACCAAGTAATAAAACGATCGTTCCAATGATCATACTAGTTACATATTCACTTTTTCCGTGTCCGTAAGGATGTTCCAAATCAGCCGGTTTTCGAGAAAATCGATTACCGATAATGGCCACGACATCAGTAGTAAGATCACTGAAAGAATGAATACCATCGGCAATTAAAGCCCCAGAATTACCAATCCATCCCATAATCATTTTCATTAGTGACAAGAAAAAATTGGTCAAAAAACTGACTCCCATCACTTTTGTCAACTTATTCATGTTTATAACTCCTCATCTTTTAACCATGATGGTTTTTATTTTGCTTGATACCAGTTGTTACCATATTCAATATCAACTTTAAGCGGCACACGAAGTTCACAAGTATGTTCCATAATTTCTTCAATTAACGATTTCACTTCTTCTAATTCACTATTCTTACAATCGAAAATCAATTCATCGTGAACTTGTAAAATCATCTTCGTCTTTAAATGACGATCTTTTAAAGCTTGATGGATCTCAACCATCGCTTTTTTGATAATATCAGCACTCGTACCTTGAATTGGTGTATTCAGTGCGATTCTTTCTCCCTGACTACGAATCATATAGTTTTTATTGGATAATTCGGGAATTAATCGCTTGCGATTAAACAAAGTCCGAACATAACCATCTTTATGTGCTTGCTTCACTACTTGATCCATATAAGTTTGAATTCCTGGATATGTTTCTAGATAATGATCGATAAAGTCTTTTGCTTCCCCTACTCCAATTCCCAAATTTTCTGATAATCCATAACCACTAATACCATAGACAATACCAAAATTAACAGCCTTGGCAATACGACGCATATTAGGGGTAACATCTTCTTTTTCGACGTGGAAAATATCCATCGCTGTTTTGGTATGAATATCCATTCCTTCTTTAAATGCATCGATTAAAGCTGGCACATTCGCCATATGAGCAAGAATACGAAGTTCGATTTGTGAATAATCTCCACTTACAATTACAGAATCAGGACTTGGTACAAATGCTTTTCGTATCAGACGTCCATATTCCGTACGAATGGGAATATTTTGGAGATTTGGTTCAATCGATGACAAACGTCCCGTTCTAGTCAACGTTTGTAAATAAATAGTATGGATTTTTCCATCTTCTTTGACCATTCCAAGTAACCCCTCAACATAAGTTGCATATAACTTCGTTACAAAACGATACTCGATAATATCATCGATAATAGGATGTTTTCTTTTTAATTTATTTAGAACATCGATTGCTGTCGAATAGCCACGACTAGTCTTTTTTCCATGAGGAAGACCAAGATGTTCAAACAATACGTCTCCCAATTGAATTGGTGATGAAATGTTGAATTCCATTCCAGCATGATTGTAAATTTGCTTTGTAATAAGATCGATTTTGATCTTTAATTCTTCTCCCATTTCATATAAAGCATTCTTATTTACCCATACACCATCATATTCCATATCTCCAAGTACCAACGAAAGAGGCATTTCAATCTCCTGATAGAGTTTCATCAAGCCCTCTTGTTTTAATTTATCTTCAAATAGTTTTTTAGTTTCATAGATAAATTTGGCTTTACGAACCGCATTATAAACAATAATATCCTGGCTTGGTTCTTTAAACTTCGTCTTTCCAAATACACTATCGTAAAAAGGAATGTCTTCTCCAAACTGATTGGCCAAATAAGCTACATCATCACGAATGTTATAGTCGAGCAAATAAGTTGCGATCATCGTATCAAAGGTAATATTCGATACTTCTAAGCCCATCCATTTAAGCGCGACATAAACTTTTTTTAAATCGTAAGTATATTTGATGTTTTCCGTTAAGAAACTTGGATTTTGCTTTAATAGTTCAGGCTCGATAAAGAAACTTTTTTGTTCGTTATAAACCGCCATTCCTAATACTTTTGCATTGTGATAATTCGTTCCCAATAATTCCAAACAAATCGCACACTCACCATCGATTTTCGCATCATCTAATGATGTTACAATTTCATAGGTAACCGGAACAACTGTTTCTTTTTTCTTTTCCTCTTGTTTACGAATAAAGGAATAAAACTCCAATTCTTCATATAGTTTATTCAATTCCTCATGATTCGTACCACTATATTTTATATCTGGAATTTTAATCTCGAGAGGTACATCACGCACGATCGTTGCAAGCGTCTTACTTTTGTAAGCATTCTCTTTATCATTGATTAATTTTTCTTGTAATTTACCACCAATATCATCAATATGAGCATATAAATTATCGATCGATTGATATTCCTGAATCAGTTTCATCGCCGTTTTTTCACCGACACCTTTTACTCCCGGAATATTATCGCTACTATCTCCCATCAGAGCTTTTAAATCGATAATATGAATCGGATCAAATCCATATGCTTCTTTAAAAGATTCCTCATTGTAACGAATATAGTCATGTTGTTTCAATAGTTTAATATCGACATCATGACTAATCAACTGCAATAAATCTTTATCGCTGCTGATAATCGTTCCGATAAAGTCCGGTTCTAAATCGCAATAATGAGCAAACGTTCCAATAATATCATCCGCTTCATAATGATCGATTTCATAATATCGGATTCCCATTGCTGTCAAAAGTTGTTTCGCAACTGGAAACTGCATTTTAAGCTCATCAGGAGTTTCGATTCTTCCACCTTTATAATCCGTATACATTTCGTGACGAAACGTTTTTCCTTTATCGAATGCGACAATCATATATTGTGGTTTTTCTTCCAATATAATTTTATTGATCATATTCGTAAATCCAAACAATGCATTAGTAGGAAAACCCTTGCTATTTTTCATAAAATTTCCATTATAGGCAGTCGCATAGTAACTTCGAAACAGTAAATTGTTTCCATCTACGAGAATTATTTTGTTCATCTTTATCACCTATTATCATTATAACAAAAAATCACCAAATTTTGGTGATTTTCCTTATACTTATTTCTTTTTCGAGATAAAACTTTCTAAAATAAACTTAATTGACTTGATTCATCAAGATGATCTAGTATTCCCATCATACGCATTTTTTCGATAAGAGTTCCTGATACTTTTCCACGTTTTTGCAAATCCTCAATACTTAAGAATTCACCTTTCGCGCGTTCATCGACGATTTTAAGAGCAACCGTACCGCCTAATCCATCAATCGTACGGAATGGTGGAATCAATGTCTTATTGTCATCGTCAACTTTAAAATATAGTGCATCACTGCGCTCTAAATCGATGTTACCAATACGAATGCCTCTAGCCGTTGCTTCCAGAGCTAGGCGCAAACATTCTAAGATACCATTCTCCTTATTGGTCGCATCGTACCCCTTATTGACAATTTCGGTAATCTTCGCTTTAATCGCATCATATCCTTTGATCATCGTCTCGATATCGAAGTCTGTCGCCTTCGTCGAGAACCAAGAAGCATAAAACCAGCTTGGGTAATGAACTTTAAAGTAAGCGATACGGAAAGCACTGATAACATATGCTGTCGCATGTGCCTTTGGGAACATATACTTGATCTTACGACAAGAATCGATAAACCACTCTTCAATTCCTGCTTCCCGCATATCCGCCTCATGTTTTGCCCACGTTTCAGGATCCTTACTAGCTTTTCCTTTACGCACAAATTCCATTATTTTAAATGCTTTAATTGGTTCCATTCCTTTATACATCAGGTAAACCATAATATCATCACGACACCCGATAACTTCTTTAAATGTTACGACTTTATTCTTGATCAGTTCTTGGGCATTTCCGAGCCATACATCTTCACCATGAGAAAGTCCTGAAATCTTAATCAATTCAGCAAATGACGTTGGCTTCGTTTCCGATACTAAACTAATCGTAAATGGTGTTCCAAATTCCGGAATACCTAAAGTACCCGTTTCATTCATAATTTGTTCTTTCGTAACCCCTAATGGTTCTGGCGATAAGAAAATTCCCATCGTCTCCTTATCATCGAGTGGAATTTTCATGATATCCATGTGCGATAAATCTTGAAGTAATCGAAGTTGCGTTGGATCAGAATGACCTAAAATATCCAATTTCAAAACATCTTGATCGATCGCATGATAATCGAAGTGGGTCGTACGCCAAGCACTCGTCGGATCATCAGCTGGATATTGATATGGTGTAAAATCAAAGACATCCATATACCCTGGAATGACGACGATTCCTCCGGGATGTTGTCCAGTGGTACGTTTGACCCCCGTACATCCCATTGCCAAGCGTTCGATCTCTGCAGTACGCATCATAATTCCTTTATCCTCACAATAACCTCGAACATAACCAAATGCTGTCTTTTCTGCCACCGTTCCAATTGTACCAGCACGATATACATTATCGACACCAAATAATACTTTTGTATATTCATGGGCATCTGCTTGATTCAAATCAGAAAAGTTAAGATCGATATCTGGTACTTTATCCGCATTGAAGCCTAAGAAAGTAGCAAATGGCATATCGTTTCCATCTTTAATCATGTGAGCTCCACATTTTGGGCAATTATAATCTGGTAGATCGAAGCCTGACGAGTATTTGGATCCTAAAGCCTCTCCATCTAGTTCAAAAACACTATGTTTACATTCTGGACAACGATAGTGTGCAGGAAGAGGATTTACTTCCGTAATACCCATCATCGTCGCCACAAAACTAGATCCGACAGAACCACGTGAACCAACCAAATATCCATCATCATTCGATTTCTTTACGAGCTTCTGAGCAATCAAATAAATAACATCGAAGCCACCACCAATAATTCCTCCAAGATTCTTCTTCATCATCGCTTCGATCTCATCATCATTAGACTCGGGATGACCAATCTTTAAATTTTCGCGAATGATGCATTTTACTTCATCAAATCCCTTTAAAATCGCATCATGAAGGCGTCTAAAAGACTCTCTTTCAAAATCATCTTCCGGATAATTTTCTCGTTTCATTCCCTCTTTGATACTATTAAAAATTCCATCTCCATATAATTCTTTCGCAATTCTCTCTTCAATATTGTATGGAAGAGGATCACCATACCAATCGGCTGCCTTCGTATAAACCAGTTCCGTTACAGTCTCTACAGAGTGATCGATCTTTGGTGAGAATGGTACTCCCCCTGTTTCGATGATAACCTCGATAATATCGACCATGTCAGCAATTTTATTTGGATTTTCAATCACCAATTCACGAGCAAGATTCGGATCTAAGAAATGAAAATCCTCCAACATTTCATCGGTTGTACGGAAATGATTACTTGGTATTTCCTTGATATTAAAACGACTAAGTGGATGTCTACCACCACCTGGAACTTTCGCATTGACGATAATTTGGCGATAAATTTTATCTTCCCTACTAATATGGTGTACATCTCCAGTTGCAACAATCAATTTTCCAGCTTCTTTGGTAACACGAATGATTTTATTTACATGATCCAATAATTCAGCAGGACTTCCAAAATCTCCCGTTTGTAAAAGATGATTATAGCACTCTAGTGGTTGAACTTCCACATAATCATAGAAATTGATAATATTGGTTAATTCTTCATCACTTTTACTTCTAGCTTCGATAAACACTTCACTTTCATAACAACCACTACCAATTAGTAATCCCTCACGCAGTTCATCAATGACACTACGAAGAATACGTGGTGTTTTATATAAATACTTCGTATTTGCATAACTGACAATTTTAAATAAATTTTTAAGACCAATCTTATTCTTAGCCAAAATATTGACATGATAAGAACGACCGAACTTATGAATTTCATCTTTCGAAACCAACTTATCGAGATCGCAAATTCTCTCGATATTACGATCGACTAACTTCTTCATCATCTTGTGGTACACAAGAGCCGTTCCTTCTGCATCGTAGTCACCACGGTGATGGGCATCTTCATCCCAAGGAACATCGTAACGTTTTACTAAAGCACTCAAACTATGACGTGAATAATTCGTATCCAAAGCACGCGATAATTCAAGAGTATCGATAACCGTATTCTTATACTCACCAAACTGATATTTTTTATAAGCCATTTCCAAAAAGGAAACGTCGAACTTAGCATTGTGCGCTACCATAGGAAGATCGCCTGTCCATTCGATAAAACGACGAATCGCATTTCCTTCATTGTCTTTGTCTTTCAACATTTCATCCGTGATATTGGTAAGTTCAACGATCTTTTTAGGAAGCGGACGACCAGGATTGATCAGCTCATCATAACGATCGATGATTTCTCCATTATGAATCTTTACAGCTCCAACCTCGATGATCGAATCGCCACCAGCCGCATTGAATCCTGTTGTTTCAAAGTCGAAAACTACATATGTATTTTCTAATAATGGCGTTTCATTTGGACGAACGACAATATTGATCGTATCGTCAATCAAAGTAAGTTCGACTCCATAAATTGCTTTAAAAGGCTCTTCTCCCTCTTTTAATCCCTTATTATAGTCTCGTACATAATTATAAACATGTGGAAAAGCCTGTACACCATTATGATCGGTAATGGCAATCGCTTTATGTCCCCATTTGATTGCTTGTTTCACTAATTTTACTTCATCAGCAAGACCATCCATTTGGCTCATCATCGTATGAGCATGAAGTTCGACACGCTTTTCTTCGGAATGATCCATTCTTTCTTCCGTTACTTTCTTTAATTCATTGATATCACGTGCATTTAACACAAGTTCTTTCGAATATTGATCATTCTTACTATAACCTCGAATTTTATACCAATTACCTACTTTTAATTGTTTTTTCAAACGAGCATAATCATCTTCGTCACGAACGAAAACTTTACAATAAATACTATCGGTATAATCCGTTATTTTCAAAGTAATAATACGGAAGCTGGAACGAGAAGACTCAAAATAGTCAATTCCAAATACATGTGCCTCAACGGTTAAATTGTTGTCTTCCCCAATAATATTATCGATCGTCGTAAGATTTGACTTAATTTCTTCTCCCATAATAACGCTTGGCTTTTCGAATGTTTTTTCCATTTTTTTCGTTTTGATTTGCTCTTCGACTAATTCTTTTTCAATCTCTTTTTGAACTTGAACACTTTTTTGTTCATCGATCACAACTTGAATATCGAATAATTCATAACCTACACTTTCCAAATCGGCAGTCAAATCAGAAACATGAGATTCTAATTTCATCTTTTCCGCCAAATTACTTACAGAAATTTTCAAAACATCATCTTCATAATGGAGTTCTGCTTCCTCAAACATACCAAGTAGAGGTTCTTCTTTCTTATATTCATGAATAAAATAACGATAATAATCGTTTAGAAGTTCTCTACTTGGATTTTCCACATGAAAGGTTACCTTAGTTCTACGACATGTCGGAAATCCACGGCTTAGAAGTTCTTTAAACATTTCGTAACAAGAAACTGGTAAAGTACAGTCGATGTGTACTAAAAAGTGATAAATATCACGACTTTTGTTACCAACGATCCGTTCCAGTGTTCCTGTTTTCATACACTGACGTAACTCTTCTGGCGCTTCTATTTGATTTAATAATAGTTGTAATTTATCTTCCATCTTACCACCTTTATTTATTGTACCAAAAAAAGAAAAGATAAGAAACAAATTCTTAACTTTTCTTTTGCTTTTTTATGTTCTTCCATTTATGATAAATAAATAACGATCTCTACCTTGCAAATCTTGTTCTATTTTGATATTAGCCTGTGGAAAAAGAGAATGTGCAAGCTCTAGCAAGGCATCTCCTTGTTGATAACCGATTTCAAATGCTAATATAAAATATTGGTTCAAATAGTTTTCCACATGAGTTAATATCTGCTCATAATAATAAAGTCCTTGGTGTGGTGCAAATAGAGCCTGATGTGGTTCATTTTGATAGACGAGATCCATGATCTTTTCTTCTGTTCCTATATAAGGAGGGTTACTAATAATAAGATCGAATTTACCATTCAGAGGCTTTAACATATCCCCTTCTAGAAACGTAATCTCGACTTGATTTAAACGAGCATTTTGACGTGCAACATCTAACGCCTCTTTCGAGATATCGACCGCAACTATATCCGAAGAAGGTAATTCTTTTTTTAACGTAATTGCAATACAGCCACTTCCCGTTCCGAGATCCACAATACGAATCGATTCTCCTAAATATTGTTTCACATAACGAATCGTTCGATCCACTAATTCTTCGGTTTCAAAACGAGGAATTAAAACACTACGATTCACTTTGATCGGATAACCATAAAAATCGACATTCCCAACAATATATTGCACTGGTAAGCCTTGCTTTAACTGTTCAATTCCTTCTTCTAACTTAGAAGGTTCTAAATACTTTTTTAAATATTCGATATCAGTCATTATTCACCACGTAATTTACGCGCTTGATCTTCCGCAATCAAAGCATCGATAATCTTACCAAGATCTCCTTCCATGACACGATCTAACGTGTTAGTGGTAAATCCAATACGATGATCAGTAACACGATTTTGAGGATAGTTATAAGTGCGAATTTTCTCAGAACGATCTCCGGTTCCGATCTTACTACGACGTTCTTCCCCTAATTCTTTTTCACGTTCTTGTGTCTTCAAATCGAATAATCTTGTCTTTAAGATTTTAATCGCTTTTTCCTTATTTTTAATCTGCGAACGTTCCGTCTGTGAATAAACGACGATTCCCGTTGGAATATGAGTCAAACGAACGGCACTATCCGTCGTATTGACACCTTGTCCACCACATCCACTACTTCTCGTAATATCGACTCTCACATCATTCATATCAAGCTCAAAGTCAAGTTCCTCAGCTTCCGGCATCACTAATACGGTAGCGGTCGAAGTATGAACTCTTCCTTGTGTTTCCGTTGCCGGAACTCTTTGCACACGATGAGCGCCACTTTCATACTTCAAGCGTGAATAAACATTCTCACCCTTTACCATGAAGCTCACTTGTGTATATCCACCAGCTTCTCCTGGTTCCGCTTCTAATTCTTCTAGTTTCCATCCTTCATTTTCCGCATATTTGGTATACATGCGATATAAATCGCCCGCAAAAATATTTCCTTCATCGCCACCAGCAGCGCCACGAATTTCGACGATAACATTCTTTCCATCATTCGGATCCTTTGGAAGTAAAATAATTTCGATTTCTTTTTCAAGATGTTCTTTTTCGGTTTCTAAATTTGCTAATTCTTCTCTGGCCATTTCTCCCAATTCCGGATCATGAACCATTTCCTTTGCTTCCTCTATTCCCGTTAAAACTTTTTGATATGCCCCATAAATTTCATATGCATCTCGTAATGACGCTTGTTCTTTCGTAAGCTCTAATGTTTTTTTGACATTCGCAATTACTTCCGGCTTCATCAATTCCGCATTTAAATCTTCATAACGAGCTTTTATTGCCTCTAATCTCTCTATCATCAGGGTTTCTTCCTTTCTTTTTCATTTTATCAAAACACAGTACAAATTATACTATATTTTAAGAGAATACGCAATAAAACCAAAAGAAAAAGGTCTAATAACCTTTTCTACCATCGCGTTTATAAATGTACTCTCTGATTCGCGCACTACTACTTTTTTCTGCAAGAAGTGTCGATAGCTCACGAATCTCCTTTTGCCATGTATTGACATTCGTCGTATTCGCTTTTCGAAACGAAAGCTCTTTTGCACGTAAATTATTTTTGATCTCTTCTGGATAACCATACAACATCTTAATGATACGAGAAAGTTCTTCCCACTTAAAACGAATACGCATAAAATCCTTGTTAATTTCTTTTCCCTTTGAATCTTCAACTGCCTTGAGTGCTGCTCGATACATTTTATCTTCTAATTCTAAAATAATCTGATGGCTTGTTTGTTCCTGTAAAGAATATTTTCCTAATATATGATTATCAAAAGATAAAGCTGCAACACAAATACTACCATTTTTTAATTTCATTTTTCCGTAATTCTTAATGTATTCTCCTGGTCGAAAAGTAAAATAAGTTTGCTCATAGTTATAAGATTGAATACGAGCATTCGCAGCTTGAACATCTAATCCGGAAAGATATACAAAATCATCAAAATTGATAACGCCCTTTCTTTGTTTCTCTAACAGTTTTAAAATTTTCATTTCTTTTTCTGGTGCCGTCATAATACTCCTCTTTCTTTTTATGCGTAGGCATTTATTTTAACAAATGAAAAAAGAAAAAGCAAGCATAAATTCTTCATATTAAATCCTTTTTAGATTAAAAAAGAGTATTTCTACTCTTCTTCCTCTTCTTCATCAGAAATAATTGCCAAATCGTCGATATCATCGTCATCATCTGTAAGATCATCATCTTCAAGTGCAACATCGATATCTTCTTCCTCTTCCGGAATCATTTCTTCTTCCGGTTCTTCTTCCTCTTCTTCCAATAATTCTTCATCATCATCGTCATCGATTACAATCTCAACCGAATGATGATCTCGCAAATCCCAATCACCACTAGCGAGTAGGACAAAACGTTTATCAGTTGTCAAGGAAGTATAATAATCTCCAATTTTAGCTGCATATTCCTCTTCTGTATAACCTAACAATGCACAAATCTTTTTAAATAAAGCAGCTGTATTCATTGGCTTTTTATTTTCTTTTAATAATAAATCAGTCAAGTCAGTATAAGATAAAACTTCTAATTCTTCTCTTGTCATATTTTTTAATTTCATAAAATCCTCCATCATCATTTTACATAAAAGTTGGTATTTCAATTACAATCAAGTTTAACATTTCTTTTAACACTTTATTCGTTAAATTCAGTACATATAACCAATCATTTTTCATCTTCTCATCTTCTAATCCACTAATGTGATTATTCTGATAAAACGAATTTGCAAGATCAGCCAATGTATAAATATATTCTGCTATATAATGTGGCATACGATATTGAAATGCATCGCTAATTGCATGTTCTAATTCCAACAATTTCAAACGTAAATTACGATCTACTTCATTATATATATTCATCGATAAAGAGTTGGTTACATGTTCCACACTCAATATTTTATTAATTCGAAGATAAGTATATAACATATATGGTCCTGTCTTTCCGATCGTATTCGAAAATTTATTGATATCAAATATATAATCACGATCACGTGAGTTTTGAAGATCAGCAAATTTCAAAATAGCATTGACAATTTTTCTTAAATCTTCTTCGCTCATATCTTTATTATCTTCTTTTTTCGAAACGAAAATTTCTTGTACTTGATGAAATAGACCATCTAACTTTGGTGTATCACCACTACGTGTTTTATACGGTTTACCATCCGTACCATTGACCGTTCCATATCCTAAAAATTCTAAGTTTGCATCACTGATGTCTGCTTTTTTCGTTACACGGAACACTTGTTCAAAATGAAGACTTTGACGATTATCGACCACGTAACAAATATAATCAGGCTGAAAACGTTTTTCACGTTCATAGATCGTCGCTAAATCAGTCGTCCCATATAAGTAAGCGCCATTACTCTTTTGCCAAATAAGTGGTGGAACAGAATTCACATCATCATCTTTTTCAACCGAAACAATCTTTGCTCCTTCACTATCTTCTAATAAGTGTTTCTCTTTTAAAATCTTCTCCGTTGGTTCAATGTATTGATAAACATCACTTTCTCCTTGCCAAAGATCAAATGACACATCCAAGTATCGATAAAGCCTTTTGATATCGTTCCCACTAATTTCTAAAATTATTTTCCATAAATCTTGGTATGTAGAATTCCCATCTTGAAGATCTTTGGTAATCGCTGCACATTCCTCTTTGATTTTGTCATCTTCTTTACAAAGTGCACTCATCTCAGGATAAATCTTTTCCAAATAGTCAAGCGTAATCTCGTCATTCTTTTTTCCATCTCTCAAAATACCATAGATCACCTGACCAATTTGCAAACCAAAGTCTCCTAAATGAACATCAGCAATCGTTTTATGACCTACATAATTGATAATACGTTTGATGCTTTCACCAACAATCGCCGTTCTCATATGTCCTACGTGAAGAGGCTTTGCAATATTTGGTCCCCCATAATCTAATACATAAGTATCAACATGCTCTGGTTTGGGATAACCAAATTTTTCTTCATTATTCATACGAATCAACGCACGATTAATAAAAGTTGAACTAAGAGTCAAATTAATAAATCCAGGTTTTACAAATTCAACTTTTTCAAAATAATCCTCAAAACGATCGAATTTATTCAACTCATTCACGATCGCCTCACCGATCACCATTGGTGCACAATGATAGGCTTTTGCCAACTTAAAAGCATCATCACATTGATAATCACAAAGCTCTGGACGATTGGACTTAATTACCTTTAAAGATCCTTCATATCCTGTTCGCTTTAATGCTTCCGATAAAATCGTTTCCAATTCTTTTATCATCATTCCTTCACCTCATACTCTAAACGATAAAGATAATCTCCCATATCGACATCGCCAATTTTAAGTCTATATAAGATTTCTATCTTATGATTGTTCCATTCTAACATGTTTGTATTGATTTGTAAATGCATCTTCGAACCAATCGCGAAGATTTTATAATATCCCTCTGTTTCGCCTTGTAAATCAAAGGAAAAATATAGTTCATATTCATCTGTTCGTCGCATGAAAGAAACGACCGTTTGATCACGCTTTAAAGTCGTCATAACATTGTTTTCATGATAGACGATTTTTTCTTCGTGGATTAGACCAAAACCCTCATGAATAATAGGCATCTCTTCTTCTTCGTTTTTTAAAGATGTTTTTAAGGAAATTTTTGCCATGAAAACACCTCTTTCTTTTTTTCTATGACATTATAGCATAACTTTTCTGATTTTGCACTCATATTTTTAATTTTTTTTCTAATACTAAAATTAGATTGGAGTGAAAGTGTGAAAATAGTAAAAAGAATTTTAAAAATCATGTTGTTTTTCTTAGTTCTGGGAATCATCTTTTACGTTGGTATTTATACCTACGCCAGATTTACTCCAAAGCTCGATATCAACTCCGCTAATAGTTTTTATTTATATGACAAAGACGGTAATTTATACACCGCCAATAGTAGTAAAGAATGGATTCCTTTAGAAGATATCTCCCCCTATCTGATCGATGCGACGATTTCGATCGAAGATAAACATTTTTTTAGTCATCAAGGATTCGACTTCCTACGCATCATCAAAAGTCTATATGTCAACTTGAAAAGTGGAAAACGACTACAAGGAGCTTCCACCATTTCCCAACAATATGCCAAAAATCTCTTTCTTGATTTTGATAAGACATGGAGTCGTAAAATAGAAGAAGCCTGGCTTACCATACGATTAGAATCCCACTACAGTAAAGAAGAAATCTTAGAAGGATATTTAAATACAATCAATTATGGAGGAATCTTCGGAATCGAAAATGCTAGTTGGTATTATTTTGGTAAAAGTGCCAAGGATCTCGATCTTGCGGAAGCTACCTCTCTAGCAGGTATTCCTAAGTCTCCTTCCACTTACTCACCAATTGCCAATCCCGAAGCCAACAAACAAAGACAAACTTTAATTCTAAATTCAATGGTCAAAAATAAAATGATAACGGAGGAAGAAAAGGAACAAGCACTTGCTCAAGAATTAACCTTTACTGGCGAAAAAAGACAAAGTACCCTAGCAACCCTTATGTATTATCAAGACGCAGTCATCAAAGAACTACAAGAAATCAAAACAATCCCCTCTTCTTTCTTAAAAACCGGTGGACTCAAAATATATACCAACTTAGATATGAATGCCCAAACGATATTAGATGAAAGTGTCAATAAAAATTTAAATGAAATAGAAGGAATCGAGGCCGCAGGTATCATCATGGATCCAAATAATGGTAAAGTCCTTGCTTTAATGGGAGGAAGAGACTATTCAAAAAGTCAGTTCAATCGAGCACTCGATGCAAAAAGACAAGTTGGATCGACGATGAAGCCATTTCTCTATTATGCAGCTTTAGAAAATGGATTTACTCCATCTACCACTTTCACGAGTGAAAAGACCACTTTTACATTTGCTGAAGATAAAACTTACAGTCCAGGTAATTACGATGATAACTACCCCAATAAACCTATTAGTATGGCCGCTGCTCTTTCTTACTCCGATAATATCTACGCTGTGAAAACACATCTTTTTCTAGGAGAGGATACATTAGTAGATATGGCAAAACGTGTCGGCATCACAACTAAATTAGAAGCAATACCATCTCTCGCACTGGGAAGTGAAGAGATTACTTTAATCGATATGATGCATGGATACGCTACCCTAGCAAATGAAGGATATAAAATAAAACCATACTTTATCACTAAAGTAGAAGATATTGACGGAAATGTTTTATACGAAGCCAAAGAAAGTAAAGAAAACGTTCTCAATAAAAGCGTCGTCTACGTCTTAAATGAAATGATGACCAATTGTTATGCCGCTGAATTTATCGACTACAATTATCCAACCTGCATGACGATTGCCCCAAGTCTCACGAATAAATATGCAATCAAGTCTGGAACGACCGAAACTGACCATTGGATTTTTGGATACAACCAAGATATCTTGATTGGCATGTGGGCTGGTTATGACAATAATCAAGAAAGTGCTGTTTCTAATGGTACCAAAGTAAAACAAATGTGGGCTGATACGATCGAAGGTTATTTTAAAGATAAAGAAGCACATTGGTACGAAACACCAAAAAATGTCGTCGGTGTCCTAATCGATCCCATCAGTGGCAAAGTTGCAACTAATGATACGGAAAAGAAAAAAATGCTATATTATATCAAAGGTACAGAGCCATATACCGATACACCTGATTTAGACGCTTCGATTCCAACCATAAAACAAGAATAGATTGACAATCCGAAATGGTTTGGTATAATAATTAAGGCAAGGGGGAAAAGCAAAATGACAATTCAAGAAAAAATCATGAATTTAAATTGTTTAAAACAATATTTAGGAGAACATGTTACGGTAACATACGATAACTATGGACATGAAATTTCTTATTCTGGTAAATTAGGAACTTTTGATTCCGAAAATATCCAATCCATTCAATTATCAAAAGAAAAACCACAAGACATGGGAGTTGGATTACCAATTCGTATTGAAAAAAAAGGAATTCCTGTACTGGAATTAAAAAGAATTGTTCGAACAAATGACCAAAA